>JAGYOJ010000114.1 GCA_018399435.1 Actinomycetota bacterium
CTGTTGACTCACAATTGGAAGAACTATTTTCCAAATTTGGTCAAGTCCAGAGCGTTGCTGTAATAGGCAATAAAGGTTTTGGATTTGTTGAGATGTCAAATACAGATGAAGCGGAAAAAGCAAAGGATGCTCTTGATGGAACAGATTTTGAGGGAAGAACCCTTAGAGTTGATGAGGCTCGTCCAAAGAGAGACAAGCCAGCTAGAAACTTCAGGAGATAATAATCAAAATACATACAGGTTTTTTAAAAAACCTGTATGTATACTTATTTTTTTAAACAATGATTTATTTTCCAAATTAAATTCTAAGCAAATCATTTTATATAAACAATTTTACATAAACATAAAGAAGGCGAAATGAAAGTTTTATTAATTTATCCAGAATATGAAAATACATTCTGGAATGTAAAAAAAGTATTAAAAGTAGTAGGCAAGAAAGCAGCCTACCCTCCCCTTGGGCTTTTAACTGTTGCAGCCATGCTACCAGGCCAATGGGAGAAAAAATTAATTGATATGAATTGCCAGACTTTAAATGAGGAACATATAAAGTGGGCAGATTATGTATTAGTAAGTTCAATAATAGGCCAAAAAAAATCTACAAAAAAAGTAATAAGCAAGGTACAGGAAATTGGAAAAACTGTTATTGCTGGAGGTTCCCTTTTTACAACTGGCTGGGAAGAATTTTCCTCAGTGGATACCCTTGTTTTAGGGGAATCTGAAGAAATAATGCCTGATCTTATAAAAGATATGGAGAATAATAATCTTAAAAAGATATATTCTGCAGAAGATTTCCCCCCTATAAATAAGGCTCCTATACCAGCATGGGATCTTATAAACTTATCTTACTATAATTCAGTATGCATACAACTAACAAGAGGCTGCCCTTATAATTGTGAATTTTGTGATGTTGTTCATTTAAACGGAAGGATACCCCGGATAAAAGGAAGGGAACAAATAATTTCTGAGCTTGATTCAGTTTATGAAATTGGATGGAGGGCTGGCGTATTTTTTGTAGATGATAATTTTATCGGAAATAAAGCTATCCTTAAAAAAGAAATTTTACCGGCAATTATAAAATGGCAAAAAGAAAGAGGGCATCCATTTACCTTAAGCACGCAGCTCTCTATTAACTTTTCAGATGACAAGGATTTAATGGGCCTGATGACACAGGCTGGCTTTTCAACAGTTTTTGTAGGCATAGAAACCACGGATCCTGACGGTCTTGAAGAATGCGGTAAATACCATAATAAAAATAGGAATTTGCTTGCATCTGTTAAAAAAATACAAAACCATGGATTTGAAGTTAATGCAGGATTTATACTTGGCTTTGACAGTGATAAGGAGACTGTGTTCCAAAACCAAATTGACTTTATCCAAAAAAGTGGAATTGTTGCCGCAATGGTAGGGCTCCTTAATGTCTCGCCCAAAACCAGACTTTACAAAAGGTTAAAAAAATCTAACCGCCTTTTAGACCATAAAAACACTCCAGAACTTTCTGAATTAAATTTTATTCCAAAAATGGAAACTAAAACATTGATAGACGGCTATAATGATGTACTTAAGACTATTTATTCGCCAAAGTATTATTTTAATAGAATAAAGACATTCTTAAGGGAATACAAGCCTAAAAAAGTTGGGCATACAAAAGTTGGACTATACCATATTAGGGGCTTGTTTGCTTCATTATGGTTCTTAGGAATCTTAGGAAGCGGAAGGCATTATTACTGGGGTTTAATTCTGTGGAGCATGTTTAGAAGGCCAACCCTTTTACCTTATGCTTTCGCTTTGCCTCTGGGGCTAATGCATTTTAAGACGCTAGCCTGGGCAAAGCAATATAATTCCTACTACAGGGAAGGATAATTTTTAATATCATTTATGTTAAACATTTTTTATAATAAGAAGGATAATTAAAAAATATTAAAATGAAAAAAGCACAAAAATTAAAATCAAAAAATAATGGCGCAATATATACTGACGATCCTATAAAAGAATATTTTAAGGAAATTGGCAAAGTAAGGCTTCTTACTTCTGCTAGAGAGATTCAGCTTGCCAAAAAAATTGAAGAAGGAGACTTGTCTGCAAAAAGCAAACTAATTGAGGCAAACCTAAGGCTTGTTGTCAGCATAGCAAAAAAATATGTTAGCAGGGGCATGACTTTATTAGACCTTATACAAGAAGGCAATCTCGGCCTTATAAGGGCTGTTGATAAATATGATTATAAAAAAGGCTTTAAATTTTCAACTTATGCAACCTGGTGGATCAGGCAAGCAATCACAAGAGCTATTGCAGACCAGGCAAGAACTATAAGAATTCCTGTACACATGGTTGAAAATGTCAATAAATATATACGTACCCAAAGAAAGCTGCTTCAAGAACTTGGAAGGGACCCAACTGTTGAGGAGGTAGCAAAAGCATTAGAAACTACCCCGGAGGATGTTAGAAAGATTATAAGGATAGCCCAAAATACTGTATCCCTTGATACCCCAATAGATGAAGAAAGAGAAACACAGCTTAGTGACCTCATTGAAGATCCCGAGGTAGAGGCTCCTCCTGATGCAGCCTCTTTTTCATTGCTGCAAGAAAATATAAGCATGGTCCTAAGCAACTTAAAAGAGCGGGAAGTAAAAATTATTAAATTAAGATTTGGCCTTTATGACGGCCTGCCCAGGACACTAGAAGAAGTTGGTAGAGAGTTTAATCTAACCAGAGAAAGAATTAGGCAAATTGAGTTTAAGGCGCTTTGCAAATTGCGCAATATAAGGGCCAGCAAGTCATTAAAAGATTTCCTTTAATTAATAGATTTGCTTAGCTTATAGGTTCCTACCACTTTGTATCTTATTTTTTCTTTTATTTGCAAACAATATCAAATTAAATCTATTATCAGTTACCTAATAAGTTTTTCTGCAATCTGGATTGCATTAAGTGCAGCGCCCTTCCTTAGCTGGTCGCCAACAACCCACATATTGATGCCATTATCTAAAGAATTATCTTCCCTTAATCTGCCAATATAAACATCGTCTCTTCCAGAAGAGTCAAGAGCTGTAGGATATATAGCATTTTTAAAGTCATCCTTTACAATTATGCCTTCAGCATTATTTAAGGCTTCCATTACTTTCCCTAAAGATAATTTCTTTTCCGTTTCAATATTTATAGACTCAGAATGTGAAGTATAAACTGGAACCCTTACTGTTGTTGCAGATACTTTAATATCAGCATCAGAAAATATTTTCTTGGTTTCGTATACCATTTTCATTTCTTCTTTTGTGTATCCGTTATCTAAGAAAACATCTATATGGGGCAGAACGTTAAAGGCAATTTGAACTGGAAAAACATTGCACTCTATGTCATTGCTTTTTTCGCAAACAAGCTTCTGCACCTGTCTGTCAAGCTCATCTATTGCCTTTGCCCCTGCGCCTGAAACTGCCTGATAAGTGGATACAATAATCCTTTTAATTTTAGATAAATCATAAATTGGCTTTATTGCCACTGCCATAATTATTGTTGAACAATTTGGATTTGCAATAATTCCATTGTGCTTAAATATTTGGCTGCTATTAACCTCAGGCACAACAAGGGGTATATCTTCCTCCATTCTAAAAGCGCTGCTATTGTCAATAACTACAGCGCCGCTATCTACAGCATATTTTGCAAACTCTTTTGAAACAGAGCCTCCAACAGAAAACAATGCAATATCAATATTGCTAAAGGACCCTTTCCCAAGTTCCTTTATTTCAAGCTCTTCTCCCCTGAATTCTATAACTTTTCCAGCAGACCTTTTTGAAGCAAGTGGAAGTAAATTTTTTATAGGAAATTCTCTTTCCTCTAATATTTTTAAAAATACTTTTCCAACCGCGCCTGTAACACCTGCGATTGCAACATTATATTGCTTCAATTTAACTCCCCTTAAGATTATTTTTTATTTGGTATACTTTACTATATTTATTTATCTAATTCAAAACCTTTATGGAGAGCTTTAACAGCACTCTTAATTTTATCCTTCCTTATAATACAGGAAATCCTTATGGGTGAAGTGCTTATCATCTCAATGTTTATGCCTTCATCCCCTAAAAATTTAAACATTTTTGCTGCAATGCCCGGATGGGTTTGCATGCCAGCACCAATAATTGATACTTTTCCTACTTCTGTGTCCAGCTCAAAATTCTTGTAGTTTAATTCTTGCAAAACTTTTTTAGCAAGATCCTTGTCATTTTCTGTAACGGTCAAGGATATGGTAGCAATATTTTCTTCACTGACATTTTGTACAATTAAATCTACATTAATATTTTCTTCAGCTAATTGGCCAAATAAGCTGGCTGCAATTCCAGGTTTATCTTCTAATCCATGGACAGTAATTTTTACCTGGTTAGTATCATAGGATACTCCTGTTATTATAGGCCTTTCCATTTTTTCATTAGTTTTTTCCATTATCCAAGTCCCTTCAATATCGTCAAAGCTTGACCTTACATGTAAAACTACATTATATTTTTTTGCAAATTCTACTGCCCTTAAATGCAATACTTTTGCGCCCGAAGAAGCCAGCTCTAGCATTTCATCATAGGACAATGAATGTATCTTTTTAGCTTCTTGGACCATATTGGGATCAGTTGCATACACGCCTGTAACATCAGTATATATTTCACAATATTTAGCATTTAAAGCAGAAGCCAGGGCTACTGCTGTTGTGTCTGAGCCTCCCCTTCCAAGCGTAGTTATATCATTTTGCCTGGAAACACCCTGGAAGCCAGCCACAATAACGATCTTTCCCTTCTTTAGTTCATTTGTGATCCTATTACAATTTATGCTTAATATTTTTGCATTTGTATAAATATTATCCGTGAGAATACCTGCCTGGTTGCCGGTTAAGGAAATGCAAGGCTGCTCCTTCTCATGTATAGCCATTGAAAGCAGAGCAATAGATACCTGCTCTCCGGTGGAAAGAAGCATATCCATCTCTCTCCTGGAAGGAGCGCCAGTTATTTGATTAGACATTTCAATTAAGTCATCAGTTGTAGAACCCATTGCTGATACTGTTACCACAACTTTGCTACCCCCTTCTTTTGCTTTTATGGCCTTACGGGCAACATTTTTTATTTTTTTAGCATCAGCAACAGAGGTTCCACCAAACTTCATTACAATTATATCATTTTTTATAGCCACCTATTCTTTTTCTCCACACAAGTTTAGCAATTCATCCCATTTCTTATCCACTTGTTTTTGAATTTCATCAATTAGATGTTCATTTTTTTCACAGAATAAATGCTTAAATCTCCCCTGTTGTTTTAACCAATCCCTTACAGGTATCTTCTTCTTTCTTGGCTTATAATTTAACTTATATTCTCCATTTTCTACTTCATATAAAGGCCATACGCAGCTTAAAACTGCTTCTTTTGCAATTTTTATAGTGTCTTTGCCATCATAATACCACCCTGTAGGGCAAGGAGATATAACATTTAAAAATGTTTCATTCAGGTATGGAATGCGTACA
>JAGYOJ010000115.1 GCA_018399435.1 Actinomycetota bacterium
TCTAGATTGCTATATTGTACTTCAAGAACCCCCAAGGCATCTTTATATTGCTTGGCACTTCCGCCCAAAAGTTTTGACCAATATAGTTTTTGAAGTATCGTATCTTCGGGAGAGGATATGTAAGCGTCTAAATTAAATAGTTGGACTTTTTGCCGCCTTGAAAATCTTTCTTTATCAAATTCACTATTGGTTAGCATCCAAAAATCAATTTTATCCCCTTCATTTATGTCTATTATATTAAACTGGCCATTGTTAAGAAGAGCCTGGTTGATAGTTTTTTTGTCAATATAGTAGGAGCCTTTTGGGAAGGCCTCTATAATTTTTGGAATATCTTTTTTAGTAATTGATATAATTATATCAATATCATGGGTTGACCGGGGAACGCCCTGGTAACTTGAAACAATAGAGCCAGTTAACATATAGGGTATATTTTTTAATGCTTTAATTGTTTTTTTTAATAGTTTAAGTTGCGGCATTTGGCGATTTGTTTTAAGTATTTTTCTTTTAGTTTGCTTTTTGTAAGTTCGGGAAAACTGTTTTTCAGTCCTGCGAAAAAGAGGTCTTTAGAAAGCTTGCTCAATTCAAAGCATTTCTTTAACCTTTCTTCAGGGGGCATCTTTCTTATAATTTCAATGTATTTCTTGTGTGTTTTATTGGTTTTTAACATAAATTAATTTTACCATATAAAAATTTTTTTTATAATTTCAATAATTTACTGATAACAGAATAATTACCAATACTAATTAAAAAGCTATTTATAAGTATTAATCATCAGAATCTTTTTAGGATTGGCTGCAAAAAATTATGGACAATATTATACATTTAATTTGATAAAATATTGAGTGTATCCAAGAAATAAAAAAATATTTAAGCCCAAAATAGCTCAAACTGTATAGTTGAATATATTTCTAATAGTTTTTTTCGTTTATTGTACGGTAAATTAGAAATATTAGTAATTTTTAAGTACTCAAAATTTTAATAGATTCTTTCTGTTATTTTTTAATCTTTATCTATATTTGCTTTAAAATATAGGATAACTCCATTTTTATGCGGAAGGCTAGTGAAACCAAAATCAGCATTCTTAAATCTTTTTTTTAATTCTTTTTCCGTAAACAATTTTCCCCTGACATTAGAGCCTTTTTTTATTCTTTCGGGCACAGGAACGCTACAAATAAAGTTTGCTCTGCTTTTTAGTACCCTTTTTACTTCATATATAACTTTTTCTAGCTTTGGAAAAAAATTTAATGATAAATTACATATGCATAAATCTATGCTATTGTTTGTAATCGGTAAATTATCAGCGCTTGCAAGGTATAATCTAAATTTTTTAAAATTTGCTTTTTTAAATTTATTATAAGCTATTTTCAAAAGCTTATAGCTTATGTCTATACCTTCATAATCATTATTATTGCTTATAATTCTAGACATATTGCCGCTGCCAGTACCAAGTTCCAAAATATTTTTATTTTCTATCCCATTTATTTCACTTTTAAGAATCTGTAAATGTTTTTTCTGCTCACTTCCTAGCTTCTTGGGGAAAATATAAATTGACATTATTTTGTCATAAATATTGGATAAGAGATCGCCAAGCCATGGCTTGTATTTTATAATATTACCATTAGCTGTTTTAAAATATATTCCATTTTTATTAATTAAATTTAATTTCTTGTTTTCCATTTAATAGTTCTTTCTAATTTTTTAATGGGCATATGTCCATTATATTTATTTAGAAGTAGTTTTCAATAATTTTTAAAATATTATTAAACTTTGAAAATATTAAAATAGTTTTAAATACTTTTTTAAAGCAATTCGCTTGCTTGACTTTAATTAAAATTTATATATAATTTCATAAAAAGTAACAATCATTATAAATATGGATTTAAAGTCTAACAATTTTATAAACATCTCAAAAACCCTATTTAGCAGAATTTGTTTGCTAAAAGACAACTCTTGCTGGCGTAGCTAATATTTATTTAGCTTTGCCAGTGTTTGGCTACTTTATAAACTACTGAATAAAAATATTTTTATTACTCCAAACATTGGTACCTTATCTTTTTGTAATTAAAAAATATTGGAGTAATTATGTTTAACCTAAACAAAAAACAATATAAAAAATTAAGAGCCTCTTATAACCTAGTGCCATTATATAGGGAATACATGGTAGATACTGAAACTCCAGCTACATTATTTTTAAAAATTAAAAAAGGCAAAAAAGATATATTTTTACTTGAAAGCATTAAAAGCTTAAAAGGGCTTTCAAGGTATTCGATTATCGGGACAGATTTTAGCCATAAAGTCGAGTTCAGCAGGGGCATTTTTTCTATAAAGGATAAGAGCGGCAAATTATTTTTGAGCGAAACAAGGCATCCCTTAAAAAGCTTGGAAAAATTCATGGGTAGGTTTTCTATTTATAAAGATATTAATCTCCCTCATTTTATTGGAGGAGCAGTGGGTTATTTGAGTTATGATTTAGTTAATTATTTTGAAAATATATCACTTCCTGTTAAAAAATCAGAATTTCCTGAAATCATGCTTTATTTAACAGAAACAATAGTTGTTTTTGACCATTTCTTAAATGTCATGAAAATTATTTCTACTTCAAATAAAAAAAATGCAGACGAAGCTTATAAGGATTCAATTGAAAATATTATGGATTTAGAAAATATTGTATTTAATACAAAAAATATTTCCAATGGCAAAAATATTATCAGAAGCAAAGAAAGTATTGACTTAAAAAATTTTAAAACAAATTTTAGCCAGCAAGGATTCGTCCAATCGGTAAAAGAAGCAAAAAAATATATTTCAAAAGGTGATGCTTTTCAAATTGTTTTGTCCCAAAAATTTAACACTGATATAAAAGTAAATCCATTTAAGTTATATAGGAGCCTACGTACTACTAACCCGTCACCATATATGTATTTTCTAAATTTTGGAAAGTTTAAGATTATTGGATCATCCCCAGAACCGCTTGTAAAAATTAGCAATGGTAAAGTTTTAACCTGCCCCATAGCCGGAACCAGGAAAAGGGGCAAAGATAATAGTGAAGATGAATTGCTAATAAAGGATTTAACCGAAGATGATAAAGAGAAGGCAGAACATAACATGCTGGTTGACCTGGCAAGAAATGATCTAGGCAAGGTATGCAGTTATGGCTCTGTAAAGCTAAAGAGTTATATGGATATTGAAAAATATTCCCATGTAATTCACCTGGTATCTAGGGTAGAAGGAAAATTATCTAAGGGAAAGTCAATATATGATGCGCTTAGGAGTGTATTTCCAGCCGGGACACTATCGGGAGCTCCCAAAGTTAGGGCAATGGAAATAATAAGTGAACTTGAACCTGAAAGAAGGGGACCATATGGGGGAGCAGTTGGATATTTTGGTTATGATGGCAGCCTGGATAGCTGTATTACTATAAGGACAGCAATTATTAATGGTAAAAAGATAAGCATCCAGGCTGGTGCGGGTATTGTTTTTGACTCGATAGCTGAAAATGAATACCAGGAAACCATAAACAAGGCAAATGCAATTTTTAAAGCCCTAGAGCTTGCAAAAAATTAAAGGGGAAAAATGTTAATAAAAACTATGGATAAATTATTAAATTATAAAAATCTTAGTTTAGATGAAGCTTACAGTATTATGAAATATATAATAAGTGGCGAAGCTAATGATTGCCAGATTGCTTCTTTTTTAACAGCATTGAAAATGAAGGGTGAAACGGTGGAAGAAATAAGCGGTTTTTCAAGGGCAATGTTAGAAATGGCAACGAGATTTGATTTAAGGCAAAAAATAATTGTAGATACTTGTGGAACGGGAGGAGACTGCAAGAATACTTTTAATATTTCGACTACTGCTGCATTTATTGCTGCTGGTTCAGGGGTAGTAATTGCCAAGCATGGAAACCGGGGAGTCTCCAGCCTTAGCGGAAGTGCGGATGTACTGGAAGAATTAGGGGTTAATATAAATATAAGTGCTGATTGTGTGGTAAAGTGTATAGAAAATATAGGCATTGGGTTTATTTATGCCAGGAATGCCCATAAAGCAATGAAAAATGTAGCTAAAGCAAGAAAAGATTTGGGAATTAGGACAGTTTTTAATATACTTGGACCTATAACTAATCCTGTTGTGACAACTGGAAGGGTATTGGGGGTTTTTGATGAAAATCTGGTTGATAAAATGACCTATTCTTTAAAAGAACTGGGGATACAAAGGGCGCTTGTTGTTCATGGATTAGAAACGCTGGATGAAATTTCGGTATCGGGTGATACTTTGGTATCGGATCTAAATAATGGAAAAGTAAAAAAGTATAAAATAAGACCCAGTAATTTTGGCTTTAATTTATTTCCAATAGGAGACTTAAAGGGGGGAGGGCCTAAAGAGAATGCTGAAATTCTTTTAGATATTCTTTCTGGAAGGGAAAGAGGTGCAAAAAGGATCGCATCAATTCTAAATGCTTCTGCTGCAATAATAGTAAGCGGAAAAACTAATGACTTTAGGGAGGCTATTAAAATTGCAAAAGATTCTATTGACAATGGTAAAGCTTTAAAAAAATTAAATAAACTGGTAGAAATGACAAATAAATGTTAAAGGGAAGGAAAAAATTTTGGAATATTTAAAACAAATACTGCTAAGCAAGAAAGAAAAAAGAAATAAATTGAATTTTGAAAAACCTGGCACCGGAGGTTCTAATTTTTTAAAGAATTTTGAAAAAGGAAAAATAAATATTATAGCAGAGATAAAAACCTCTTCTCCCTCCAGGGGTGTCTTAAATAATTTTAAAGTAGAAAAGATTGCTTATGCTTATAATAAGTTTCGGAGAATAATAAAAGGTATTTCAATACTTACAGAACCCCTTTATTTTAAGGGCAGCATGGGCCATATAGAGAAAGTAAAAGAAATTACAGAAATTCCTATTTTAAGAAAAGATTTTATAATTTATCCCGAACAAGTTTATGAAAGCGCAAGCCATGGGGCTGACTGTATTTTGCTTATCGCTTCCATTTTAGGCAAGAAGAAGCTTAAAAAATTACGTGATTTATCAAAGGAACTTGGTTTAGATGTTTTGGTAGAAGTGCATGATTTATGCGAATTCCAGAAAGCCTTGGATATTGATGCAGATATTATTGGAATTAATAATAGGAATTTAAAAAACCTAGAAGTATTTAGAGGCAATGCAGAAAAAATAATGGGTGAAATTGAAAAAAGCAAATTAAATGATATAGATATTATTTTTGAAAGCGGAATAGAAAGCACTAGGCATCTTTTGGAGATGCAGGAAAAGGGATTTTCTAATTTTCTTATAGGGACTTTTTTTATGCGGGCAAAAAGTGTAATCACTACATTATCCTATTTAGAGCTTGCTTTAGAGAAAGAAGGACTACTTTAAATGTGGATTAAAATATGTGGAATTACTAATAGAGAAGATGCAATAAGCATTGCAGAACTAGGCCCTGATGCATTAGGACTTGTAT
>JAGYOJ010000116.1 GCA_018399435.1 Actinomycetota bacterium
ACACTTCAAGGCCTTTTTCCCACTTAATAATAACTGCATCATGCTGCTTGTCTGCATTTTCTTTTAAAAAATTTAATATTTTATATGATAAAAGAGGCATATCCATTCCGGTTACCAAAGAAAAAAAATTTTTAGAAGTTTTGATTCCAGCATAAATTCCCTTTATAGGGCCAATTGCTTTCTTCTCTTTTAAGAAATTTTCATCTTCAACTATTTTTACTTTTGGAATATGTTTTAAATATGGAAAATATAATTCTTTGTATTTTTCAATATTTTTTAAGTCTTCATTAATAATTTTTAAATTTTTATGGGTTGTGCTTAAGATTATATCTTCCGTAATTGAACTCAATTTAAAAGCCTGGCTTAAATACATGGGCAAGCCGTCTATCTTTAAATCTAGCTTATTTCCTTTAAATCTTCTACCCTGCCCCCCTGCAAGTATTATTCCAGAGATTTCCATAATTAATGCTTAAAATGTCTTTTACCTGTAAATAGCATAGGTATATTAAACTCGTCACAAGCAGATATTACTTCTTCATCCCTTACTGATCCACCAGGCTGGATAATAGCAGATATCTTATTCTTTGCTGCTATATCTATAGCGTCCCTGAAAGGGAAAAAAGCATCAGATGCAAGGACTGAATTTTCAGCCTTTTCTCCAGCTTTATCAATAGCTATTTTTACTGCATCTACCCTACTCATTTGGCCGGCCCCTACTCCAACTGTTTTGCCGTCTTTTACTAAAACTATTGCATTAGATTTTACGCTCTTGGCTATTTGCCAGGCAAAAAAGAGATCGTTCAACTGTTTTTTTGAAGGTTTTGCCTTAGTAATTTCTTTCATGCTTTCTTTTTTATCTATACCTGCATCAAAATTCTGTATTAATAAACCTCCATCAACACTTTTTATATCAACTTCTTTTAAATTTTTACTATTCAGGTAAGCCAAATGTTTTTTTAGATCAAAATTTACTTTTAGCACCCTCAGGTTCTTTTTCTCTGATAATACTTTTAAAGCCTCATCTTCGAAATCGGGGGCTATTAAAACTTCCACATATTTATCTTTAAGATACTCAGAAGCATCTTTTGTCCATTTTACATTACTTCCAACTACGCTCCCAAAGGCTGATACAGGGTCGCATGCATATGCTTTCTCATATGCATTCTTTACGTCTTGGCCTATAGCTGCACCACATGGATTATTATGTTTTATTACAGAAACACAAATTTCTTTAAATTCTTTTACTATATTAAATGCTGCATTGCTATCTAAAATATTATTATAGGAAAGCTCTTTACCCTGCAGCTGTTCTGCATTTACAAAACTGTCATTTTCAGCATTTTCAAATTTATAGTAAGCAGCTTTTTGGTGCGGGTTTTCCCCATATCTTAAATCCTGAATCTTTTCAATATTTAAAGCTATTAAATCCTTAAAGCCACCTTCTTCTTTTTTAAAAGTATTGCCCCTGGCTATTTTCAAGCTATTAAAATAATTAAAAATAACTTCATCATACCTATAGGTATGTTCAAATGCTTTAATGCATAGTCTAAAAAGCAATTCATCATTTATTTTCCCACCGTTTTTCCCCATTTCTTCAACTATTAAATTATAATCATTAGGATTTACTACCACTGCTACACTCTTATAATTCTTAGCAGCACTTCTAATCATGGTTGGGCCACCAATATCAATATTTTCAACTGCATCCTCTAACTTTACATTTGGCTTAGATATAGTCTCTTTAAAAGGGTAAAGATTTACAACCACCATATCAATTAAGCTAATCCCTAGTTTTTTAATTTCAGCCATATGCTTGCTATTGCTTCTATCTGCTAAAAGCCCGCCATGGATAAAAGGGTGTAGCGTTTTTACACGGCCATCCATCATCTCTTCAAAGCCTGTTACATCTTCTACCTTTTTAACTTCTATTCCAGCGCTTTTAATCTTCTTATAAGTTCCTCCGGTAGATATTATTTCTATATCCCTTTTTTCTAATTCTTTTGCAAACTCTTTAATGCCGCTTTTATCAGATACGCTTATTAAAGCTCTCTTGATTTTAGTTGCCATGATTTACCTCTTGTATTTTTTAAATTATTATTACTTTTCTCCCTTTAATTTTTAATTTTCCTTCACAATAATATTTGACAGCTAAAGGATATAATTTATGCTCTATTTTATGTATTTTCTCTTCTAGGGTTTCAATATTATCACTTTTTAAAATAGGTATTGCTTCTTGTAAGATTATTGGGCCATGGTCTAGCTCCTTATCCACAAAATGCACAGTGACCCCCGTAATTTTTATCCCATAATTAAAAGCATCCTCAATAGCATTGGTTCCCTTAAATGAAGGCAGTAAAGAAGGATGTATATTCATGATCTTATTTTTAAATTTTTTAACAAACCACCCGGATACTAATAACATATATCCCGCAAGAACAATAAGATCTATTTTTTGGTCAATAAGTATTTTTGCAATTTTTTTATCATAATTCTCTCTTTTATCATGATCCCGATAATTTAATACAACTTTTTTTATTCCATTTTTTTCTGCCCTTTTTAATGCATATGCATCCTTATTATTACTAAGTACCAGCCCTATTTCAGCATTAATATTATTATTTTTTATATTATCTATAATTGCCTGCAAATTTGAACCAAATCCGGAAGCAAAAACTGCGATCCTTCTAATTTTATTCACTAAAATTTATCCTTACTTTCTTATTTCCTTTTCTAATTTTTCCAATTACGGAAACCTCTTCTCCAAATTTAAGTGAAGCTTTTTCTATTTTTTTAAAATCTTCTTCTCTTGAGACTAATACCATCCCTACCCCCATGTTAAATACATGGAACATCTCTTTTTTACTAATATTTCCCTTTTTTTGTAAAAAAGAAAATATGGGAGGCTCTTCCCAGTTGCCTTCACCTATTTCTGCATCCATATTTACAGGCAAAATTCTTTCTATATTATCATAAAAACCACCACCAGTTATATTGGCAATCCCATGCAAATCAATTTTTTCACCATATATTATGTGTTTAATAATATTAGAATAAAGTTTAGTTGGCGCCATTAAAATGTCAATGAGCCTTTTATCTTTAGCCCCTTCAAAATTCTTAAATAAATCTAAATTACACCTGTCTATAATTTCCCTAACTAATGAAAATCCATTACTATGTATTCCTGAAGAAGCAATTCCAATTAAAATATCATCTGCCTTTACTAAATTTTTATTTATTAATTTCTTTTTGTCAGCAATCCCTACTACAAAACCTGATAAATCAACATCGTCATTACCATACATCCCAGGCATTTCTGCTGTTTCTCCGCCTATTAAAGCTATATTGCATTTTTTACAACTATCCGCAACCGACTTTATTATTTCTGCTATAGTTTCCTTTTTTATTTTCCCGCAAGCGATGTAGTCCAGAAAAAATAATGGAATTGCCCCACAACATATTACATCGTTTATACACATTGCTACCAAATCCTGGCCTATACCTTTGTAATCACCACTTTTTTTTGCAAGTAAAATTTTAGTGCCAACCCCATCAGTTGAAGAAACTAATACAGGATCAGGGATATTCCCTAAATCAAGATTGAAAAGACCTGCAAAAGAGCTTAGATCGCTTAATACATTTTTATTAAAAGTTGAAGTTATGTATTTATTTATAGATTTTAATGTATCTGTTGCTTTGTTAATGTCTACGCCAGCTTTTTTATAGGTAAATCTATTTTTTTCAATTTCAGGCATTTGAAGATACTTTCTTATTCTTATCTAAAGAATATTTATCATAATGGAAATTTTTTGGTATATCAACAGGATAATGCCCATTAAAGCAAGCAAAACAAAAAGCATTTTTTGGCTCACCAATTGCTTTTACCAATCCATCTATGGTCAAATATTTAAGGCTAGTAACCTTTAAATATTTCCTAATATCTTCAATGCTTTTATGGTTAGCTATAAATTCTTGTTTTGATGCCATGTCAATCCCATAATAACAAGGATAAAGTAAAGGCGGTGAGCTAATCCTCATATGTATTTCCTTAACGCCAGCATTATATAGCATTTTTACTATTTGCCTTGAAGTATTTCCCCTAACTATAGAATCATCCACCACTACTACCCTCTTACCATTTATGATATCTTTTAATGGGTTTAGCTTTAGCCTCACTCCAATCTCCCTTATCTCCTGGCTTGGCTGTATAAAAGTTCTACCAACATACCTATTTTTTATGAAACCTTCCGCATACGGAATCCCAGATTCTGCAGAATAGCCAATTGCAGCAGGGGTCCCTGAGTCTGGCACAGAAATAACTATATCTGCTGCTACAGGCGACTCTTTTGCCAGTTGCCGCCCCATTTTATGCCTGGTTTCAAACATATTCTTACCATGTATATAGCTATCTGGCCTTGCAAAATAAATTAGTTCGAATACGCACATGGATCTTCTATCAACAGGAAGAAGCATTTGTGACCTTAAGCCATTTTTGTCAATTATTAAAATTTCTCCAGGATCAATCTCCCTTATAAATGAAGCTTCTATTATATCTAATGCGCAAGTTTCTGAAGCAATTATATAGTCATTATCAATTTTGCCAAGGACCATTGGCCTAAACCCATATGGATCCCTTACACCAATAACTTTATCTTTAGATAAAATTACCATGGAATAAGAGCCCTTTATCTTAAAAGTGGCTTCTTTTACAGCATCTTCAATATTTTCTGCTTCAGAGTTTTCTATAAGTGAAGCTATTACTTCTGTATCAGAAGTTGTTTCAAATACGGACCCTTTTTTTATTAACTCGCTTCTAATTTGTTCAGAATTTATAAGATTGCCATTATGGGCAATTGCAAAACTTTCATTTTTAAACATGCTATAAATGGGTTGGGAATTTTTCCATATATTTTTGCCTTTTGTAGAGTACCTAGTATGCCCTATTCCTAAATAACCTTGCAATGGCGCAAGATTTTTTTCATTAAATACCTGGGATACTAACCCAAGGTCTTTAAATATTAATATATTGTCCCCATCAGCAACTGCTATGCCCGCACTTTCCTGACCCCTATGCTGTAATGCTTGAAGCCCATAGAAAATTATTTCCGGTATATTCCTTCCAGGAGCATATATCCCAAAAACGCCGCATTCTTCCTTTACACTTTCCCTTAGATAAACCATTTACTAAACCTTTTTATTTACCTTCAATTTTTTAAATTAATTTCTTCTCTAATTTATTATAATCCTTTATGAAGTTTAATTAAAAACTGAAATTTTTAATCATTGCCCTTAGCTTACTCGATATTAGAAC
>JAGYOJ010000117.1 GCA_018399435.1 Actinomycetota bacterium
CATTAAAAAATAAATTATCAAGAAAATATCCGGGAGTAGAATTAATATTATTTGGGTCTAAAGCAAGAAATGATTCGGAAAAATTTTCTGATATGGATACCCTTATACTTGTAGATAAAAATATAACTAATAATCTAAAAGATAATATTATAGAAATTGCTTATGATATTGAACTAAAATATGATGTAGTATTTGGATTTGTAATTGAAAATAAAAATTTATGGAATTCTTCAAAGTATAAGATATTGCCTTTATATAAAAATGTCCAAAGAGAAGGTATCCTAGTTTGAAAAGAGAACTCATTGATTTAATAAAATACCGTTTGGAAAAATCAAAAGAAATGTTACAGGATGCAAAGATATTATTTGAAAAAGCCTCTCTTACATCCACTGTTAATAGAATATATTATGCCTTGTTTTATGCAGTAAATGGCCTGCTTTTATCAAAGAATTTTTCATCATCCAAGCACTCAGGTGTTAGAGCCTTGTTAAATAAAGAATTTGTGAAGAAGGGACTAATAGATAAAAAATTTGGAAAATTCTATTCAAAAATGTTTGAAGAAAGGCAGGAAGGAGATTACAAAGATTTTATCAATTTTGACAGAAGTATTGTAAGAAATTGGTTAAAAAACACGGAGAATTTTATTAAAGAAATTGAGAAAGTGACCTTAGAAATTATTAATAAATAAATTGCAACTCTTCAGATAGATTAATCCCACTAACATTTATATTTCCTGTAACTTCTATAAAAAGTAGAGAGTTCAGGCAACTTTTTTAAATATAAAGATAGTATTACCTTCTTTTTTTGTGTCTTTTATAACTCTATCAAGATACTTGCCAATAGAAAATACTAATTGGTTAAAACTCCTTAAGAACTTATTTTTATTCACCATTATGTTTTTTTCTACTTTAGAACCTTTTAGAAATTTTTTTATAAACTTCAAAAAGGTTTTCTGGTATTTTTTGAAAAAGGGGAAGGATACAAATTTTTTATCTACCAGCTTGAAATTATTTTTCTTAAAAACATCAATATAGAAATCCTGGGCCCTGCTAATTAGTTTGTTATTTTTTTTAGTGTTATTTGAAGTTGCTTCAAATAACACTACTTGGCCACCCTTTTTTATATTCTTGTTTATTTGGTTTACCTTCTCAGCAATTTTATCTTCATCTATAAAGTGTTGAAGAACTGCAAGTATTAAAAGCAAATCATACTTTCTCCCTTTATTGCCTATATCTGTACAGAAAAATCTAGTATTGGGTATATTTAAAGAATTGGCCCTTTTTTTGGCTTTATTTATCATAGATTTAGAAATATCAAAACCATAGATTGTGGATTCGGGTATTTTTTTTGCAAGCCAGCAGCAATAATAGCCATCGCCGCTTCCAAAATCTGCTATATTTAAACTCTTTTTGATCTTACCTAATTTCTTTTCTACAACTTGTTCTATTTTATCAAGAAGTATTTGGCGTCTTTCTAAGTAATATGGAAGTGGGGTGATTGTATAGAAGATCTCCCCTTTGTATCTATAGCTTAATTTGCCTCTTTTATTCCAATATCCGTCATTCATAAACTACCCTATAAATTTTTTACAATTATCACAAAATTTATCTTCTTTATTATCAGTATCTTCCAAAGTATTTGAAAAATACATTACACAATTTGGATTATTACAGTGCTCCAGCCCAATTGTATGGCCTATCTCATGTATTGCTTCTTTTTTGATCCTGCTAAAATATAAGTGATTTTTATCGTCTTTTGTTTCTTTGCATTCATAAAATTCTGGATTAAGCCTACAAACTGATATAATACAGGCCCTTGGGTATTGTCCTGCCAATCCAAATACGAAATTAAGGGACGAGGTATAAAGGTCCTTGTTAAAAACACTTAGAAATATATCCCTACTATCACTTAAACCCAGATCACTAATCACAAAGTTTAAAATTTTATTTGCATTATATTGGTTTCTTGAAGAATTGTAGAAATTATTGCCAATATTTATCTTATCCAGGACTTTTACCTGGGTTAAAAATTTTTTTCGCAAAGAATCTTTTAAAAAGCTCAAAATATTATTATTTTGTTCATTTATAGGTATAATATTTATATTTGGTTTCATAATATTTATATTCATATTTTTTTATTGCAAATAATATTATAGAATATATGTGTCACCTTTGTTAAGCTGTCTAAATTTAAACATGAAAAAAAAGCAAATTCAAATAAGTGGCAACTGGGAATCTGGATGGGCCCTGGACCTTAATACTGTCTGTGAAGGCAGTGAAGAAGGCGATCTTTTATTGGTTAGAAGAACAGAGATTGGTGAAAATTTATACCAACTAAAATATTTTGGAGACCAGGCAAAAATTAAGGTAATTGGCGGCATTGCTTCTGATTTTGTAAGGGAGAATATTAAGCCTTTGGGAGTAAAGGCTATAATCCCTGTTCCCCCTTCAAAACTGGACAGAGAATTTCAGCCTGTATATGAGTTAGCAAAATTTATTAGCAAAGATACAAATATAACTGTTGATTTTGATTATTTAATAAAAACAAAAGAAACTCCGCAATTACTTAAAGTAGAAAATGGTAGAGAAAGAAGAAGAATATTAGAAAATATATTTAAAATAAAAGATAATAGATATGAAAATGAAAACCTCCTTTTATTTGATGACCTGTACAGTTCAGGCGAAACCCTTAAATCAATTACTGAAGTCATGGTTTCTGAGGGTAAAGTAAATAAAATATATGTATTGACTATTGCCAAAACTAGGATACAAAAATAACTATAAGATTTTTTCAATCACTTTTAGTATATCTGCCCTAGCTATTATTCCAACAAGCTTGCCTTCCTTACCTGTCACCGGGATTCTATTAATATTATTAGTAATCATTATATTTGCAATTCTACTAACAGGCGTATCTAGATTTACTGTTTTGACATCTTTTGTCATTACATCTTTAATTTTAGTTTTTAAGTGGCTTTGGAGTTCCCTCTCATATTTTTCTAAAGCTTCTTTGCTTTCAAAAAAAATGTAGTTTTCAAAAGGTCCAAAAAATAATGGGAAAGGAGAACTTTTGCCTTTTATTATTATGTCAGTTTTAGAGACAATACCTACTAGCCTGTCTTGGTCATTTACAACAGGGACACCACTAACTTTTTTATCTAAAAGCAGTTTTGCAAGTTCTTGGATAGTAGAATTTTCATTTATCTTTATTACCTCTTTATTCATTATATCTTTTGCAATATGTTCCTTCATTTTTATCCCCTCCTTTTTCCAGTATAAACCGGTACAAGGTTCAATTAAAGCAGAAAATATTCATTTTATATTTCTTGAAATAAAAAAAACGTATTGATAGGATTAAAATTACGGGGTTGGGCATATGGAGAAATTTAATTCATTTGAAAAATTAATTAGTGTTTTAGCTAAAAAAACTGGAATAATATTTTTATTGGGGCATACCGACACCGGCAAAACCACTTTTTCAAAAAAAATATTAAAAGCTTACCTAAAAGAAGGCAAAACAGCTGGGTTTATAGATAGTGATGTGGGCCAGTCAACAATTGGCCCTCCCGCCACAATAGGGGCGGCAAATATTAATAGTGAAGGTGATCTGGCAAATCTAGGGGCAAGGAGCCAGTACCTATATTTTGTTGGTTCAACTTCTCCCAGGGGTAATTTTTTGCCAATGGTTTTAGGTACATACAATTTAACAAATGAATTATCCAAAAATGATTGTTTAGTAATAGATACTACAGGACTGGTTCTGGGAAGCTATGGACAAGTTTTAAAGTATAATAAAATTACCTTTATAAAGCCTAACTATCTTATCCTTTTTGAACGGGAAGATGAGCTGGGATATTATAAAGAAATATTTCAAAATAATAGCTATGTGACTGTATGCACATTAAAAGTGGGAAAAATTGTAAAAAAGAAAAGCCCTAAATACCGGGAAGAAAAAAGGGAAGAAAGTTTTCAAAATTACTTTAATATGGCTTCAGAAATTACAGTAGATTTAAAAAATACCAGTACATTTCCCCCAAAAGAATTTTTTATAGAAAAAGTAAAAAAGTTTAATATAATTGGATTAGAAGATAGCTGGAACCGGTGTTTGGGCCTAGGTATTTTCTTAAACTTAAAAGGCAATAAATTAAAAATTTATACCCCAGTAGAAAGTAGCAAGATAAAATTTTTAAAACTTGGTTCGATACAGATCAATAAAGATGGAGAGCAAATATGAATGAGGCACAAAAAATTGCAAAAGAGATATTCGAAAGTAAAAAGGTTTGTGTGCTAACTGGTGCAGGAATCTCTACAGAAAGTGGAGTTCCAGATTTTAGAAGCCCTGGGACAGGACTATGGACAAAATTTGATCCTAGTATTTTATCAGCTGACATGCTTTTAAATAACCCAGAAAGATTTTACAGGAAAGGGCTAGAAATACTTAAAAGCATTGGGGAAGTTAGAAATGCAAAGCCAAATATTGGCCATAAAATATTAGCTAAACTGGAAAAAGAAAAATACATTGACTGTATAATTACCCAAAACATTGATGGCCTCCATAAAAAAGCAGGATCAGAGAATGTTTATGAAGCCCATGGAAATCTAAGAGATGCATATTGCATCACTTGTGGGAAGGAATACAGCTTTGCCGGGCTCACAGGCAAGATAGAAAATGGGCAGATCCCGCCATTATGTGATGAATGTGGAGGGATTATAAGGCCGGGGGTTGTCCTTTTTGGAGACCCTCTTCCCGAAATATATGAAGAAGCTATAAAAGAAGTTAAAAAAAGTAATCTCCTACTTGTTATTGGCTCAAGCTTAGAAGTTAGCCCGGTAAATTACCTGCCAGATTTAAGCACAAAATATATAATTATTAATAAGGAGAAAACAGCTTTTGACAGGGCAGCTCATATAGTTTGGCACCAAAAAGCTGGCAATGCATTGAAGATGATATATAAAGAAATAAAAAAGCATGAAGAAAAAGATTAACATATCATTATTTTTAATTTCTTTTTCAGTTTTTCTCTACCAGGTGTGTTTGCTTAGAGTACTCTCAATTTCTGATTTTTACCATTTTGCATTTTTAATTGTAAGCGTTGCCCTGCTAGGGTTTGGCATTAGCGGAAGCTTTTTATATCTATTTATTAACAAAATTAAAGACAGCAGATTGCTGTATATTATTTTTTCATTATGTTTTTCAGCTTCGGTAATTTTAAGCTTTATTGTTATTAATATTGTCCCCTTTGACTCTTTTAAGATTGCCTGGGAA
>JAGYOJ010000118.1 GCA_018399435.1 Actinomycetota bacterium
AAACAAACTTCCTACAATTTTAGGGCCTGAAGAGGCTCAAAAACTGCTAAAACAACCTAACAGGCGCTACCCAACCGGGCTAAGAAACAAAGCAATAATATCGTTGATGCTCCACTGCGGACTCCGCCTTTCAGAAGTAATAAATTTAAAACCAGGAAATATAAATTTAACTAAAGGGAAACTCCGGATAAAAAAAGGCAAAGGCGGAAAAGACAGGGATCTTGCAATCCCAGAATACCTGGTAACCTTACTTGAAGCCTGGAGAGGTAAAAGACCAAAAAGCCCGCACTTTTTCTCAACCTTAAAAGGCAAAAAACTCCTCCCCCGCTACATTCAACAAATGGTTAAAAGATACGCCCAGAAAGCTGGAATAGAAAAGGACATCTCCCCCCACAATCTTCGCCATACATATGCAACCCACTACTACCGCCAAACCAAAGACATAGAAACATTAAGAAGGATTTTAGGACATTCAGATATTAGCACTACAACTATATACATTACTCTTGCTAATATAGATGTTGAAAATGGAATGAAGTCATTTAGGGGGTATTAATGTATCACTTATCTGTTTAATATTTTAACATAACTGGTTTTACCCAAATTCTCTGTAAATATAATAATATTATTTCCTGCCCGTGATGCAGACTTTACTATAATGCCTTCAAACCCCATTTCAAAAGCACATTTTGCAAGCTCGTTTGGCAACTTGATTTCTTTAGGGTTTTCTATACTTCCGGACAATAGCTCTTCTTCGGTAACCCCTAAAATCTTTAAATTTTCTTCCCTTGATAAATCGAGTAGCTTATCGGCCTTAACTGTTAATTTATGTATATCAAATAATTTAATTACTTCATCATCTTCAACTTTCCTTTTTAACTCTTCTACGCATACCTCTTTGGTTTCACTTGCATAAAGAGCCCTAAATTCTCCTTTTTTGTGCCACCTGCCAGATACCTTTAAATTGCCATCTGTGCTGAGTGGATCTTTAAAATCTTTAAATAAAGCCCTGTAGGAAACACGGTTAATTTTAGATGGGGTTATTTTTTGAAGTTTTGCTCTAAAATAATTCTCCAATATAGTTTATGGTATTATTAATTAGCTAGCTACCCCTAATTTAAACCCTTTTAACAGGTCAATAATTTGTTCTATTCCTTCTTCTTCAGAGGAAGCGCTTAAAATATGTTTTATCGGAGATATCCCATTAAGTGCTTTGTTTGGCTTATTCAGCCAATCATTTATTTTAGATTCGTTCCTGCCAAATATTTCTATAAGGATTTCGCATAACTCGTCAACTTTATCTAAAACCTTTCTGGATCTGTCTCGTGGTTTTATTTTTTGCTTTTCTAACCTATATATGTGCCGTTCGCTAATGCCGGTTACCATAGCAAAAGTCCTTCTTGTGCATCCCAATATATCTATTTGATTCTTTATGGTTTTTGGGCTTGTTGTAAACATAATTGCCTCCAAAAAATCTAATTTAGTACCATAATGTCATGACATTATTTTAGAATATCTAAATTTGCCTGTCAATTTTTTTAAAAACCTTGCTATTTTTGCTTGCCGCTAATATCACTAAGTGAAGTTAAATAAAATTAATATTGCAATTTACTTAAAATAGGAATATATTAAAATTAACCTATAATAAGATATTATTAAAATATACATAAGGAATACATACATTATGCATAAGATAGGTATAATAAATCACAAAGGCGGTGTTGGCAAAAGCACTTTAACGGGCAATTTGGGGGCCTTCCTAAATAAGAGTAAAAAGAAAGTTATACTAATAGACATGGACCCGCAGGCAAGCCTTACAATGTCTCTGGGCTTTAAACCAGACAACATAGATAAAAATATTGCTGAAATGATGACTAATATAATTGAAAATAAGCCCTTTGACATTAGAGATTACATCCTAAGAAATGAAGAAGATATTTTACTTATACCTTCCGGACAAGAGCTTACAAAAATTGAATTACTGCTTCATCAGGAAATAGGCCGGGAATATATTTTAAAAAAAGCCCTAAAGCAATTAAATGATTTTAGCTTTGATTTTATATTAGTAGACCCCCCGCCATTTATAAGTTTAATTACAGTAAATATTTTAAGCTATGTTGAGCAAGCCCTAATTCCAATAAGCCCGGATTTTTTATCTTATAAGGCTTTTGATATTTTATCAGATAGCCTAAATAACATTAGAAATAAAACCAACAGCCAATTAGAAATTATAGGGATAGTTTTTAATTTTGCAGACCTTAGGACCTTCCACGCAAAAGATGTAATGGATATAACAAAAAAAACCCTGGGAGATGATATTTATATTTTTAAATCAATTATAAGGGCCCATACAGGAATTAAAGAAGCCCAGATAAAAGGCCAAAGTATTTTAACCTATGATCCTAAAAGCATAGGATCTAAAGACTATGAGAATTTTGTAAATGAATTTCTGGAGGTGGTAAATAGTGGTAAAGAATAAAATGGGAGATGTTTACGATGGTATGTTGGGTAGCAAAAAAAAGCCTGAAACTAAAGAAAAAACAAAACCCAAAAAAGACGATGATTCTTTTGTAAGGGTAAATTACTTTATAGCTAAAAGCCAAAAGGAAAAATTAAAGGAATATACAAAAAAGATTGCACCACCCCATATTAAAGTATCCCAAAGTGAACTAATAAGATATATGATAGAAAATCTTGATCTAGAAGAAGCCAAGAAAAATTTTTTTAGAATAGATTAAAAAAACAAACTATTAAAAGGGGTAAAAACGAGTAATATAATAAAATTTCCTAATGCTAAAAACCTAACACCAAAAGAGATAGGGGAAGGGAATAATGGCAAAAGAACAAAAAATTATATATATCCCAAAAGAAATTCATGATCTAATGGGTCCGGTTAATATGTCATATAGCCAAATGGTAAACATAATAACCTTATTATCATTAACTCAGGACAACAGGGACCATATTTCAAAAACAGGGAAAGTTGAAACATAATTTACAATTGAAGAATATGCTAAAAGAAGAGACCAAATAAATAATGGTGAACACCTTATGAGTATAGTTGATGAAAGCGGCCATAAATTAACAGAAAAAGAATTGGGGGAATAATGAATAAAAAGAAAGATATTAAGTCAGCTTTTATAGGAAATACAAAAAACTGGTTGTTTATGCGATACAATAATGGCGGAGCTCCCCAGGCCCCAAAAAAAGATAAGCAGTTTAGAAAGTTTTTAAAATCAGAAAGCAAAAAAAGGCAGAAAAGCCCAGAAGAATTAATTGATTATTTCTTAGCACACAAGGATGAGTTTCACCGTTTATATAGAAAGATCGATTTTAAAGATAGTATATCCATTAAAGAAAAAATCGAAGAAAGCTTAATCAAGGTTTCAATACATAGCCAAGAGCAAAAATTTGGCAAGCCCCCCAAATCGGCCCAGCTTTCAATATTTGATCAGTTACAAGATAAAAACATAGTAAAACAGGCTATGGCTTTAGATATTGATGTTGTTGGTTGGGATTTAACCAGGGCAGAGGACCAGGCAGTTTTTGCAATCCAAAAAATTTATAGCAATTATAATTATACCGGCAATATTGGCAATGGTAACACGCTTGTTTTTACCCCGGCTGAATTTTATAAAAATTATGGGGTTAAAAAATTCATATCTTCTAATGGTAAGGAAATGTATAGTGGTGCGGGGAAAGAACAGGCCCTTCAAGCCTTATTCGGATTAAGTAAAAAACAATGCATTATTGCTTTTAATGAATTAGATCTAAAAACAACCAAGAAAAAAGGGGAACAGATATTTAATCGAATTGAAACCATTTCTTCAATAATTCCGGAAATGAGTTTTTTATATATTGGTTTAGACGGGAAAGAAATAGAAGAATTTGAAATCGGCAAAAGAAGCACTAAAAGATTAAAAGGTATTAAGATCGTTCCTTCAAAAGTTTTACTTAGCCAGATAGGCAATTATTACGCTTTACTGCCAACTAACCTTTATACAGAAATTAAGGATAGGCTTCCAAAAGTTAAAAACAAACATCTCCCTAACTTTATTCATTGGCTGGCAAAAGAAGTGGCAATAAAGAGAAGAAGGCAAATGGGATCTACGGTTGAAATAAGCCTAAATAAACTTTCTTATATTTTGAGAATGGATAATTGGATAAAAGCAAACCGCAAAAGCTTAATAGAAAACCGTTTAAAGGATTGTTTTAAGTGGTCTAATACTCTGGGTTATTTAAAGGGTTATAAATTTAGAAAAGGCAAGAAGGGTCAAAAGATTGTAAATTTATATATGAATCCAGAGAAGTTTAAGCCTTCTAAACAAATAAGAGAATTTATTGAATCCCAAGAAGAGGAAGGGGGGGAACCCCCAAAATATGGGGCAGTAAAAAACCCTAAAATGGTGAAAGCTAGTAGAGAAAAAATTAACAATATTTTAGGCTTTTTTAATAAAAATACCTAATCCCTGCAGTGAGTATACCTAATCCCTGCAGTGAGTATACCTAATCCCTGCAGTGAGTATACCTAATCCCTGCAGTAAAAGTTTTCAAAAAGTGCGTTTATAGTGGGGTTTTTATGCCTGTGGAAAACCGCTAATATTCTTCTAATATTCTATAAAGATATAATAAGGATGTTTTTTTAATTTTAAGAAAAGAAAGACATTGTTTTTTTAATAAGCCCCCAGGCTCTATTTAATTTATAACTACTTTAAGAAAATGCTATGAAAAAGTTGTTTAATGGTTAAGTTTTACTTAACCCAGATAACAAAACAAAAATCTTTTATCACCCATCGTTCTTTCTTTCTAATATTTTTCTAACAAGATAATTTGTACAAGGCCTTTAAAAGATAACTATTACTGTTAAGAAAATGTTATCATACTTTTAGTTTTCTTTTGCTAGCGTTAATGACGGTAATGCCTATTACCTTACCTTCTTCATACCTTATAATTATATCATCTTCAGTCAGCACGCTGTTGTCTGCATGGCTTGGTTTTTTAAAATTAAGGTATAAAACATCTGCTTTCTCGTCATAGGTATACCACATGTTTTTATAGGGAATATCCAAAAGTTGCGGAATTATATTAATAACCTTTTTTAGTTCGGCTACGGCCATACCTTTTTTCTCCTTTTAAACTGTTTTGCCCTTCTGGTTAGAAATGAAGTGATGATAAAACCGTCATCTTTATTGG
>JAGYOJ010000119.1 GCA_018399435.1 Actinomycetota bacterium
ATTAATATCATTTATTTTATCAGCATCTTTTGAGGGTATTTCCATATTACATACACTACAAAAATTATCTTTTAATACAGTAACTGCAATTCCACCTTTTTTTTCTTTTACCTTATTGTATTTCTTTATATACTCCGCTGGAATTGCCTCAATGACTTCTTCCCTCTCCCCTTGAAATTTTTTAATATCTTTTTCCAGCTCTTTTATTTTTTCCCCCGTTTCTTCCTTTACCTCCTTTACCTTATCTTTATGTTCTTCATTTCTTGCCTTAGTGTCCTTTAAGGGTTTTTCCATATCTTCTAATTTCATCATCAAATCAATTGCTTCGTCCTCCATCTTCTCATTTGCAGCTTCAAGCGACCTTATTTCTTCCTGGTAATTTAGTAGCTCTTTAGATGACCCTATGGTTCCGCTAAATAACTTGTCCTGGATTGATTTGATCTTTTCATTGTTTAATTCTATCTTATCCTCTAATGCTTTCCTTTTTGACTCAATATCATTAAAAGCGTGCTGGACTTTTTCTAACACCTCTTTGCTTTTTTTAAAATTATTTTCTACTTCTTGCAGCTCTTCATTTTTAGAAACTCTTTTGAGCTCAGCTAATTTACTATTTATAATATTCTCTATTGTTTGCAATTTCACTAAATCTATAACATCAAATTTTTCAGTCAATATAATACCTCCAGACAGTATAACCCATTTTGCTTTTTAATATTTTTATTTTCTTATTCTTAAAATAGCTACTAAGCTTATTGTAAATATCGTCTATTGCATATTTTTCGCTATTGCCATGGCCTAATTCAATAACAATTTTACCGCTATTTATTATGTCAAGAGCATTATGATAATCCAGTTCCCCTACTAATACAACATCGCAATTTAAGCTGGTTATGTTTTCCTTCAATGAATTTGCGCTGCCGCATATTAGGGCAACTTTTTCTACTTTTTTGTTTTTTAATTTTTGCTGTTCATGCGCAACCCATTTAAAATTTCTTACCTCTAGTTCGTCCTTAATTTTTAATAAAAATTCATTAAAATATAATGGCTGTTCTAATTTGCCAATCCTACCTATGCCTTCCCTGTAAAGCTGGTTTTCAATTTTAAAAACATCATAAGCAACCTCTTCATAAGGATGTATTTTTATAACCTCTTTAATTAAGTTATTTAAATCATCCTCACTTACTATACATTCAATTTTAGTTTCTTTTTCAAAATTTAATTCCCCGACTTTTCCTGAATAAGGTGTTGCTCCTTCCAGTGGTTTAAATGTGCCAGTGCCTTTAACATTAAAAGTACAACATGAATAATCTTTATAATTCCCCCCACCATTAGCGCATATTGTATTTCTTACTATCTCTTCTGATTCTTGTGGGACAAATACAACAAATTTATACCATTGCTGCTTATTTTTCTGCAGCACTTTTATATCATTGAGGCCCATTTTATTAGCCACAAAATCATTTAGTCCTTTATCCATTAAATCGTAATTAGTATGGGCACAATAAAGGGCAATATTGTTTTCAATTAGTTTTTTTACCAAACCTTGAATATGGTTAGTATCAACTATGGTTTTTAAAGGTTCAAAAATTAATGGATGGTGTGCAAATATTAAATCAGAATTTTTTTCTATGGCTTCATTTATACAATTATCATTAGCATCAAGTGTTACCAGAATATTTTTTATTTCTTTATTTTTACTGCCTACCTGCAACCCTACATTATCCCATTTAAGGGCTTTTGATTTGGAAAATAATTTATCTAATATCATTTCTAATTTACTAAGAAGCATTTACATATAAAATAATTGTATTATTAATCTAAATATTATAATATTTAGTCACAAATAAAAAGAATTATTATAATACCATTCTGTTTAGCAAGGGATTAAATTGGACCTAGACAATGAGAAACTCATCTATGAGAGAGACCCCGGCAAAATGATTGATGTTTTATTTAACTTTCCCAAGCAATTTAAAGAAGCAGAGAACTTTATTAGCGATCTAGGCTTTCATTTGAGACAAGATTACAAAAATGCTCTGGTAATTGGCATAGGCAATTCAGCTTTCATGGCACATAGGCTAGTAGAGTCAATTGATATTAATAAAGTCCATATTCCAATAATTTTTAGCTCAAAAAATACTATACCCTCTTGGGTAGATAGGGATACTTTGGTAATTGCCTTATCCCATAGTGGCAAAACCTTAGAAGTAATTGAATCAGTCAATCAGGCTTTATCTAAAGGAATAAAGGTTGTTACCATAACTGCTGGTGGAAAATTAAGGGAAATAGCCAGGGAAAGCAAAGATATGATATCAATAGAATATGAAACAGAAATTAAGTCAAGAATGGCTTTAGGATATATGTATGTTTTGCTTGTAAATGTGTTAAATAGAACTAATGCCCTAGATATTTGCATAACCAAAAAGGCTTGCGTATTAGGTATTGATTGGAATGAAGTTGAGCATACACTCCATAGAAGCGCAAGGGAATTAAATCCAGATGTCAAAATTTATAAAAATCTTGCAAAAAGAATAGCCCTAAACCTTTATAATAATATTCCAATAATTTATGGCGGCACTAAAATAACAGAAACGGTTTGCTGCAGGCTGAAAAGCCAATTATGCGCTAATAGCAAAAATTTTGCCCATTATTATTCAATACCAGAATTAGACCATGACGAGTTAGCTGCATGGGAGATGAAAAGCGAATTAAGAGATAGATTTTTTATTCTTTTTATCACCAACCATGAAGAAAGAAAAGAAATAAGAAAAAGAATAGATATAATAAAGGGAATGCTGCTTGAAAAAAGGCTTCATTTTGAAGAAATTACCATAAAGGGTGAAAATGCAGCAAATAAAGCATTTAATGGCGTATATACGGCTGATTGGATTTCTATATACCTAGCATTTTTAAATGAAGTTGATCCATCCTCAAGAAATTTGATTTCCCAAATGAAAAACAGGCTCAGGCAAAGCGCTATTTCCAATAAAAGATCTTAATTTTTTATTTGACTTCTAAAAACTATATTAAAAACAAATCTAAAAATATCTCATGCCCTAGAAAAATATATTTAACTTCATTTGCTACTTATGAAAAAACATTATCTGTTTGGCTTATTTAGCTAAAAGTGAAACCGGGAGGTGGTCAGAAGCCCTGCTATATGTAATCAGCAAATCTGATATCTCAATATCCGGCGTTACCCAAATATAATCAATCCTTCTATATGGCTTATAATGGACCCAGGTAAGCTGATCTTGTTTTTTGAGCGCAGCCTGTGAATCTACTAGGCCAGCATCTAAAAGCATCTGTATTTCCTTATCGCCAAAAACAGCATTGAAGTCACCGCATATTGCAGTCCTGCTAAAACTGCCCCATTCTTTCAGCAATGCTTCTACTTGCGCCTCTCTTTTTTCACCTTCTCCTGCAATTTGATGTAGGTGTGTGGCTATAACATTAATATTTCCAATTCCTAATACACTCAAATCTACACTTGCATATATATAGCTCCTTCTTAAAGGGGCGTCCATTCGGGGCAAAAACCCGCTTTTAATCAATTCTAGCGGATACTTGCTTAGAATTGCATTTCCCCATACGGAATCAGAAGCTGGCATAAAAATTCTATAATCCATCCCCAGCCTTTCAGCCAGCCATAAGAAGTTATCTGAGGAGCCATTTATTACCCATCCCCTGGATACTTCATTCAGGCACACTATATCTGCCCCGTTTTTTTCAATTACCCGGGCTATGCTTTCAAGGTCTTGGTAACCGTCAATATTAAATCCCTGATGTATATTGTAATGCATCAAACGGACTGAATTTCTTTGGATTTTAGTTTCTGGATTCTCTTCTAAAAGGCCTACAAGTAGTGCTGGTATAATAAAAAGTGAAATCATTAAAAATACTGGAATATATTTTAAAAAGTGCTTTTTGCATAAAGGGGCTTTAATCTGCATATCTGCAAACTTGTTTTTTGGCTTGAAATTCTTAAAAGGATCTCCCAAAAATACAGATAATACGCCAAAAAGCGAAATTAAAACTGCAACAAAAACTTGTATCATCCAACCTTTTAAAGGTAGGTTGATATCATAGGAACCGTAATAGAAAAAAGCAAAAACAAATAGGAGAATTCCACTTATCCCTAAAGCAGAGATGGCCTTCCAGGGGCTTTTCTGCACTGGATTAGAAACTGCTTTATTAAAAACAGCAAGCATTAAAAACCACCCTGCAATATTGCCTAAAACAACCTGGAATATATAAGCGATACCTGTAATTTCAGGCCAAAAAGAGAGAATTAATAGTACTGCTGAAATTATTGCCGCCAAATATCTGATTGGTTTTATTTTAATAAGATAAATAGAAGTAATTGCTAGTACATTTGATAAAATAATTATGCTTAAGGATTGAGCAGTCATTAAATATCCTTTTGCATTAAGAGCCGCGATATTTTGAAACTGGTAAAGTTGTAAAAAAATGAAAGGCAAGACGGCAGTAAGAGAGTAAAAAACAAAACTTGGGCTATCAAAATAATTATTATCATTTTTAATATCACTACATACAATAAGTGTAATAATTGCCTGTATTACAATTATTAAAACCAAAAAGAAAACTATTATAGGATCTAGTCTCCATACCATATCCCATGTCCCAAATAATCCATTTAACCCTGAATTTATAGCAAAACCAAAAAGCATAGCAGGAAAAAAATTAGAAAAAAGGCTTATCTTTTTCTCCCTGATAAATGATATAAAAAATGCAATGCTTGTAATCCAGAGTACAGTACCCAATGCTGAAGCTGCTAGAGAAACTGGGCCAAATCTGCATATCTGTATGATTAACCTTAGGCCCAAAATAGAAAAAATGATGATAAGGAAAAGTATCCTTTTTTTTATAAATCTAAATAAAAATCCAGCCAAAAAGATAATAGAAAACGTAATAAAGGCATAAATAGCTACATGGTATAGGCTAATATTAGGCCTTTCACGTAAAAAATTAACAAGCAATGACAAAAAAGAATTTAGAAATTGAAGCCCAAATAAAGTATTGATAATTATAATTATAAAATATGGCCAGAATTTATTACTTAAAATATTTTTATTAATGGTTTTATAACTACTATTTTCATTCATGAATTATTAAATGTTCTATGTTTGTTGGTCCTATTTTTTTTGAATTCAAACCCTATTTTTAATAA
>JAGYOJ010000012.1 GCA_018399435.1 Actinomycetota bacterium
ATAAATTATAATTAAAAAATTTTAAAGAATTAAACAATCTGTCAATATGCCTGTCCACAGCAAACAAATTTCCTGCATGGCTAACTAAAGTCTCAAATAAGCCATCGCCATATAAAAAACCTCTATCGTAAATGGGCAACTTAGAATCTTTTTTAAGAATTAACTTGCCATTTAAAAAAATATAATTATCCATTTTTGCTAAAATGCTCTATTGCCTCTTTTAGGGCATGCCCTTTATCTAAAGTTTCCTTAAATTCCTCTTCCGGATTGGAGTCCTCTACTATCCCTCCGCCTACATTATAATAATAATTATTGCCTATATTTATAATAGTCCTTATAGCTATATTTAAATCAGCTACCCTGTTTATTCCAATATAGCCTATAGAACCAGTATAAACGCTTCTTGCATTAGGCTCTAGCTCATCTATAATTTCCATTGCCCTTATCTTTGGCGCTCCAGTTATAGAGCCTCCAGGAAATGTTGCCTTAATAATTTCTGCAAAACTTACATTATCCTTTAGCTTGCCAATAACCGTTGTAACAGAATGCATAACTCTTGCATATTTTTCAATAACCGCATGCTCGGCTACTTTTACAGTCCCGTAATAGCAAATTTTTCCCAAATCATTTCTTTCCAAATCTACGATCATATTAAGCTCAGCCCTGTCTTTTAAGCTCGCCTTTAAATCTTTTGCATATTTTTTATCTTCAGTTTTATCTCTTCCCCTAGGCCTGGTTCCTTTAATAGGCCTTGTTTCAATATACCTGTCTTTTATATATAAGAATCTTTCAGGCGATGAGCTTGAAATACTAAAACCAGGATTATTTATAAAAATTGAAAAAGGGGCTGAATTTTTATCCCTTAATATGCTGTAAAAATCAACTGGTTCAATATTTAAAGCAATATTAAATCTTTGGCTTATATTAACCTGATAAATATCTCCATTGTGTATATATCTTTTAGCCTTGGAAACTACATTAATATAGCCGCTCTTTTTAAAATTTGAAACCAGCTTAGAGCTTTTAATATCCTTGCTGCCCTTATTATTTATATTACTTTTTTCTAAGCTAAAAATTTTATGCCCTGAATTAATATCTTCTATTATGTCTGTGTCATTAAACCCGGGAGAAAGAAAATTAGAGCCAGGAAAGTACAATCTTAAGCCACTGCTGGTAATATAGTTTTTAATATAATACCATGTATTTTTTTTATGGTTATATGCAATAATTTTATTAAAATAAGCAAGATATATTAATGGCAGATTATAATCGTCAGTTACAGTATCAGGCAACTTTTCAATATAGTTTTTTAAATCATATGAAAAATACCCTATAAACCCTCCAAGAAAATCAGGATATTTATTTAAATTATTTACCTTTTTTAAATTATTTTCTTTTATTATAAATATTTTTTGCTGGCCATAGGGAACACTAAATTTTTTCATATTTTCCCCTAAAAATTTTAATGGATGCTGATAGCTTGTAATTTTTATATCTCTACAAATACTGTAAAATTCATTTCTGTACCCAAAACTTTTTAAAATTAAATTTGGATCCCATCCTATATATGAATAATTAGAATATTTATTATTTTCCAGGCTGCTATCCAAAAAAGACAAATATTTATAATCCCTTAGCAAATGGAATAAATCTTTTGGCTTTTTTTTAGACCTAACTCTGTTTATTACAGTAATAAAACTCATAACTCTAAAAAATTTTTTAAAATTTTAATGCCTGCATTAGTTAAAAAAGATTCTGGATGGAATTGTATGCCTTCCAAGGGATAATCTCTATGTCTTATGCCCATTACTATTTTGTTTTTTATCTCTGCAGTAATTTCAAATTCTAAAGGTATCGTATCCCTTTTTAAGATAAGTGAATGATATCTGGCAGCTTCAAAAGGGTTTTTTATATTTTTAAAAATTGTTTTGCCATCATGGTAAATCATTGAAGTCTTGCCATGTATTACCTTTCCTGAATTTATTACTTCTGCCCCAAAAACCTCTCCTATGCATTGATGCCCAAGGCATACCCCTAAAATAGGTATTTCCTTGTAGAGATCTTTTACAAGCTGCTTGGATATCCCTGCACTGGAAGGCCTTCCAGGCCCTGGAGAAATAACTATTTTCTCAGGTGCCATTTCTTTAATATCAGATATAGTTATTTTATCATTTCTTCTAACCTTAATGTCTTCGCCTAGTATTCCAAGATACTGGACAAGGTTATAAGTAAAAGAATCATAATTGTCTATCATTAATATTTTGCCTTGCATTTGCCCTATTTACTATTATTCTAATATTAAGTATTATACATATTTGACAAATTCATTTATAGCAGAAATTACAAATTTATGATTAAAGCGCTAAATTTAACAAAAAAATACGGTAAATTAACCGCAGTAGACAAAATTAGTTTTGAGGTTAAAAAAAGTGAGATCTTTAGCTTTTTAGGCCCAAATGGGGCTGGAAAAACCACTACAATCCGAATGCTGGCTACTTTGATCGGGCCTAGTTCCGGCAAAATTTTAATTGAAGGCAAAAGCCCAATTAAAAATAGTGATTATATCAGGTCTATAATTGGCATATTAACAGAAACTCCAGGCATGTATGAAAAACTTTCAGCATATGGCAACCTTAAATATTTTGCAGGCTTTTATAATTTAAAACAAGATAGAATAAAAAAAAACATAGAAAAATTCTTAAAAATGTTTGATCTGTGGGATAGAAGGGATGAACTGGTTGCAACATTTTCTAAAGGCATGAAACAAAAACTTGCACTTGCCAGGGCGCTTATACATGAACCAAAAATATTATTTCTAGATGAGCCAACCTCAGGCCTTGACCCTGAAAGCGCACATATGGTAAGGGAATTCATATTATCCTTAAAGAAAGAAGACACCACGGTATTTTTGTGCACCCATAATCTTTCTGAAGCATCCTCGCTTTCAGATAGGGTTTGTATTATTAATAAGGAAATAATTAGATTAGCATCTTTAAAAGAACTGCAGAATTACAAAAAAACAAGAAATGTAGAAATTGTGCTAAAGGGTAATAGTAATAAATATATAGGGGATTTAAAGGAGATAGATAACATTTTTGATATAAGCGCTAAAGGCAATAAGATTTCATTGTCTTTATCCGATCCTAAAAACACAAATCCTAAAATTATTAGAAAACTTGTAAACAATGGGGCAGAAATTATCTATTTTAATGAAATTAAAGAAAGCCTTGAAGATATTTATCTTGAGCTAATAAAAAGTGAGAAATCTGATGAAAAACGCGCTTAAAATATTTAAAAAAGAAATAAAAGAAGTAATTAGAAATAAAAGCATCTGGGCTCCAATTTTAATTATAAGTGTCATGTTTTCAATCTTTTTGCCCCTGGCTTTGATGTTTGCGGGAGATATCAGTGAAGATGTTGAAGCAATGGAATTTATAAGTAAGATGTTTGGAAGCAGTGTTGACGCCCAGGAGGCAATGATTAATTTTATGGTTAAGCAATTCATTATTTTCCTCCTTTTAATACCTGCCATGATTCCAAGCCTTATAGCGCCAGCTTCTATTATACTTGAAAAAGAAAGCAAAACTTTGGAGCCACTTTTAGCCACACCAATAAAAACCAAGGAGCTAATGCTTGGAAAAACTATGACCAGCATAATACCTGCTTTTTTAATTTCTATCTTAAATTTTATAATTCTTACCATCAACATAGACATAATTTCATACCTGAAATTTGGAATCTTGCCCTTGCCCAACCTTGAATGGGTTATCTCAGCATTTATCCTTAGCCCTGTTATCTCTTTTATAATAACTACTATAAGCTTGGTATTTTCTTCAAAAACTACAGATATAAGGTCGGCCCAGGGAATTGGCAGCGCCATAATAATACCAATATATGCTGTTATAGGCCTTCAAATTGCTGGCTTTTTCTTATTGAATATCTATTATTTGCTATTAGGCTGCGCTATTTTAATAGCTATTTGCCCCCTTCTTTTAAAACTCACTATTAAAACTTTTGACAGGGAAAACATTTTAACCAAGTGGAAAATGAAATAAACTGCAAAAATTTATTTATTTGAGTAAAAAATTTATAGATGGTAAATTAAAAAACAAAAAGAAAGGGAGAAATGAAATCTAAATTATCCAGATTTTTATTCTTATTGCCTGTAATAATTTTATCCTTTATTTTAATCTTATCTTCAGCTTGTTCAGGTCAAAAGATTGTTATTGGATCAAAACCTTTTAATGAACAATATATCCTTGCCCACATGGCATCACTGATACTAGAGGAGGAAGGATTTGAAACTGAAGTCCAGGAAGGCCTTGGGGGAAGCCTAATTAATTATGAAGCATTAAAGCAAGACCAGATAGAAGCCTATATAGAATATACGGGCACGGCTTACAGCATTATACTGGAACTTCCACAAAAGCAAACCTGGGATCCTGAAGAAGTTTATGAGGCTACAGAAAAAGGCTTGATGGAAAAAGACGGTATAGCTATTGCTGCAAATATAGGGTTTGAGGACAGCTATGGGATAGCGGTAAAAAAAGATTGGGCAAATGAAAATAATATAAAGACTATAGCAGACCTTAATGGCTATGCCCAGGATATGTCGATAGGAACAGATCCTGAGTTTGCTACTAGAGCAGACGGGCTCCCGCAAGTAGAAAAAGTATATGGCATCACCTTTGGAAAAACTGAACAGATGGAACCTACTTTAATGTATGAAGCAATAAGAAATGACCAGGTTGATGCTATTTCAGGGTATACTACCGATACGAGGATAGACAGGTTTGGTCTAATGTTTTTAGAGGATAATAAGAATGCTTTAATTCCTTATGATGCAATAATTATTACAAGTCAAGAAACTCTAGAAAATGAAGGCATTGCCAATGCTTTAAAAAAATTAGACGGAAAAATTAATACTGAAAAGATGAGGGAACTTAATTACTTATATGATGTAGAACAAAAAGAAGCCAGGGATATTGCCAGAAATTATTTAATTGAAGAAGGTTTGATTAAAAAATAAGAGGGGAAAAATGAAAAATTTTGATGTTATAGTTATTGGGTCTGGAGTGGCAGGAGCTTCAATAGCTTTCGGATGCAATTCTAAAAATATGAAGGTAGCAATAATAGATTATGGGCCTTTAGGCGGGACATGCCCAAACCGGGGATGCGATCCCAAAAAAATTTTATGGGGTGCAGCTGAGATAGTTGGCATATCCAGTAACTTGGATTTTTATGACAATAACCTTAAGCTTAATTGGCCTGAACTTATAAGGTTTAAAAAAACTTTTACAGATCCAGTGCCAAAAGAAAGAGAAAAGTCTTTTAAAGATGCGGGGATAACTATCTTTAAAGGCAGAGCAAGCTTTACCGGTAAAAATAAAGTAAAAGTTGGCAGCACTGAATTGGAAGGGAAATATATTGTAATAGCTACAGGTGCAAAGCCCAGGCCTTTAAATATGCCTGGAGATAACCTTGTCACTACCAGCGATGAATTTATGGAAACAGAAAACCTTCCAGATGAAATAATTTTTATAGGCGGAGGATATATTTCTTTTGAATTTGCACATATTGCAGCAAGGGCAGGCTCTAAAGTAAAAATTTTACATATTAATGACAGACCGCTAGCAAATTTTGACGCCGATATTGTTGGCAAGCTTCTGGATGCAACCAAGAATGCAGGTATTGAATTTATACCAAATAACCCTGCAAAAGCATTTATAAAAGAAGGGGATAAAATTATTGTTAATACAGAAAATGAAAAGTTTACTTGCAATATGGCAGTGCATGGGGCAGGAAGAATTCCTGAAATTGAGAGCCTGGATTTAGATAAAGCAAGTATTGAATATGATAAGGGAATTAAGGTAAATGAATTTATGCAGAGCATCTCCAACAGGTCTGTTTATGCAGCGGGAGACTGTGTTCTTGCGCATCCTCCTTTAACCCCTGTAGCAACTGTTGAAGCTAAGGCTGTAATGCAAAACATATTAAACGGTAATAATATTAGATTAGATTACCTTATAGTTCCTTCTGTAGTATTTACAATACCTCCACTTGCATCAGTAGGCCTAACTGAAAAAGAGGCGAAAGATAAAAATATTAATTATAAGGTTAATTTTTTAGATGTATCAAAATGGTACAATTCAAGAAGGCTGGGATTTGATAATACTGCTTTTAAGATTATAGAAGAAAAGAAATCTGGCAATATTATCGGGGCCCACTTATTTTATCCTCAATCTGAAGATATCATAAACTTATTTTCCCTGGCTATGCAAAATAGCATTCCATTAGAAAAGATTAAAAACACAATTTTTACTTATCCAAGCAATACGAGTGATATAAGATACATGGTATAAAAATGGCAGAAAATAAATTATTTAATAGAATTGAATCCATAAAAATTAGAAATATCTCCAAGAAATATGGTGAAATAAAGGCATTGGAAAACCTTAATCTTGCTATAGAAGGCGGGGAACTTTTAATACTCATAGGGCCTAGCGGTTCAGGAAAAACCACAGCCTTAAAAACCATTAACAGGTTAATAGAGCCGGATAATGGGCAAATTAAAATAAACAACCATGATATAATGAATTTCGAGCCAGTTAAACTTAGAAGAAACATTGGCTATGTAATTCAGCAAATTGGCCTATTCCCACATCTAAATATCAGGGATAATATAAGCTTAATACCTAGAATTGAAAAATGGGATAAAAATAGGATTAATGACAGGGTAGAAGAATTGCTTGATCTTGTAGACCTTCCAAAAATTTTTGCTAAAAGATATCCTAGCGAGCTTTCAGGGGGACAGCAGCAAAGGATCGGCCTGGCAAGATCCATTGTTATGGATCCGCCTTTACTTTTAATGGATGAGCCATTTGGTGCATTGGATCCAATCCTTAGAAAACAGCTTCAAATAGAATTTTTAAAAATACGCAAAGAACTGGGAAAAACAATTGTGTTTGTTACCCATGATATTGAAGAAGCTTTCAAGCTAGGGGACAGAATTGCAATAATGGATAAGGCTAAATTGGTACAAGTAGCCAAGCCAAATGAGTTAATCCTAAATCCAAAAAATGATTTTGTTTCACAACTGGTTAGCTCACATAAAAAATTTATGCATATGGACAATCTTAAGGTAAAAGACCTTATGGTTGAGTTGAGCAATAAATATATATTTGAGTCTTCTAAAAATAATAGAGAAGTTGCGCAAAAGATGAAAAAAAATGGAATAGAGCTAGCTGTAACAGTATCTGATTCCAAATTAGAAGGAATTGCAAATTTTAATATTATCTGTACTGCAAAAAATAAGGATTTAAGGGAAGTTACTGAAAAAGTCCATACCTTTTCACCTGAGAAATGCCTTTCTGAAGCTGTAGCTGAACTAAAGGAAGATAAAAATACTTTAGCAGTAGTAGTTGAGAACGGAAGGCCTGTTGGCCTTATGCTTACAGATAAATTATTATTAGAATTAGTGTAAGATGTTTATAGAATTAGCAGAGCTTTGGAAATCCAATAAATTAACTATAAGGACAATACAGCATCTTTCGATGTTTGGCATTGCAATGGCTTTTACAATAGTTATTGGCATAGCAGTAGGCATAATAATTTATAAAAATAAAAAAAGCTCAAACACTGTTTTTAATTCCTTAAATGTAATACAGACAATACCTGCCCTAGCTTTGCTTGTATTTTTGCTTCCCATATTTGGACTGGGGGCGCTCCCCACTATAGTAGCCAGCGTACTATATTCTATATTGCCAATTGCAAGAAATACATATGCAGGCCTTACAAGCACTGGAAAAGACTATATTGAAACAGGCAAAGCGATTGGCCTTAGCAATACTGATATTCTTCTTAAAATCAGGATCCCGCTTGCATTGCCCATGATTGCTGGAGGGATAAGGATTGCTATCGTATTTACAATGGGTGTTATAACCCTGGGAGGATTGATTGCTGCAGGAGGTTTGGGTGCGCCGCTGCAAACCGGGATCCATCTTTATGACAAACAGCTTATCCTGCTCACAGGAGTTTGGGTTGGAATACTAGCGCTGGCCCTTGACGGAATTGGAGCCTTAGCGGAAAAATTACTAAGCAAGAAATATAGTTATGGAAATCGTTAAAAATATATTAGAGTTAACATTAGAACATTTATCACTGGCTTATGGCGCCTTGATACTAAGTATTGCCATAGGAATTCCTTTAGCAATAGCTTCACTTTATAACAGGAAACTTGCGTCAGTTATAATAACTATTGCAAATTTAATAGAGGCTATACCTAGTTTTGCAGTAGTAGCATTGGTTGTACCCCTGCTTGGAATTGGATTTAGGCCTGCAATACTTGCAATACTTTTTAGGGCCTTGCTCCCTATAATTAAAAACACATACATAGGGCTTTCAAATGTAGACAATGCATTAATTGATGCGGCTAAAGGCATAGGCATGACAAACTGGCAGATACTTATAAATATTAGATTCCCCCATGCTTATCCCCCCATGTTTGCAGGCATAAAGTTTGCAGCAATTCTTTCCAATGGCATTGCAGTGCTTACTGCGATAATTGGCAGCGGGGGTTTGGGTAAATTAATATTTGAAGGGCTGGCAAGCTTTAATATTAAAAAGATTTTTTATGGAGTAATACCTGTAATGGTAATTGCCATAGCAACTGATTATCTACTTACTTTTACTGAAAAAAGGATTACTCCAGAAGTTTTATAATAGTTATTCTCCAATTATTTTAACCAATACCCTTTTTCTCCTTTTCCCATCAAATTCCCCATAGAAGATTTGTTCCCAGGGACCAAAATCTAATTTTCCATTGGTTATTGCAATTACAACTTCCCTTCCCATGACGCTTCTTTTTAAGTGTGCATCAGCATTATCTTCAAATCCATTATGCAGGTACTGGTCATAAGGTTTTTCAGGCGCTAACTCTTCAAGCCATCTCTCAAAATCCTGGTGCAGCCCGCTTTCATCATCATTTATAAAAACACTTGCAGTAATATGCATCGCATTGCATAAAAGCATACCCTCTTTTATGCCGCTCTCCTTTAAACATTCTTCAACTTGTGAAGTAATATTAATAAATTCTCTTCTTTTTTTTGCATTAAACCATAATTCTTTCCTATAACTTTTCATTAGAATCCTTTCTATTGTTTTTTTGTTTTAAAAATTTTGCCAATGGTTTTTATAATTTAATCTGGATTAAGTGATATTAAATCTATCCCCTATTTTACCAGAAATTCAGCAAAATCATTATAATCGCTTAGTCCCTGGCCGTATATTCCAACAGGAATATTGTTTTTTTACTATCATTTTTTAATAATGTTTTCCCATAAATTTTTCACTTTTCTTTCTTTTATAAATTCTGGCTTAAGCTCTTCTGGCCCCATATCTACAGCTAAAACTGATTGGGTTTAATCATTAGTACCAATAGAAAATCCAATAAACTTTTTAGCAAATTTTTCTTCTTTCCCCATGTGGCCAAAATTTCTCCCTATAATTTATAGTCTTATTTATAAATAATGGAGAGTAATTTTTTCTTCAAGCTTCAATTAATTAAACTTTCCCGGCAATATTTAAAAATGCTTACCGCTAGGCAAAAAACTAGCTTCTGGAAAATCTTCAGCAGTTGCGCCATTTCTTACAGTAATACCTAATTCTTTTGTATCATATTTTTATGATAATTTTTTATATGACTTAACAATTGCTGCAGAAATTTAAATATGCTTAAAAAAAATATTAATTTTTTATTCATTTCTTAGAAATCCATCAAAGAGTAAAGATTTTTTCATTTCCTTGCAGCCTTTTACCAATAATCTTTTTTTACTAAATGCAAAGACGCGTGCTAATCTTAATCCATAAAAGGCTTTAACTTTCCCCTTAAGCTGCTTTTAGATTTTATCTTTTTTCTAATAAGCTTTTCTGTTTCACTTAAAGAACAGGTCCACTGCTAGGGGGCTTAGGGGCAGTATAGATTTTTTGTTTTCCATTTTGCCTCTTTTTTAAACTAATATGATAAATAAAGGCTTTCAGTTTAGCAAAATTTAGAAATATAAAAACCCCCAAGAAATGGGGGTTTTATAAATTATGTAATTTAGGCAAAAATTATTTTATTTTATTAATTTTGTTAATAATAGCATCAGCATATTCTTTTGTCCCTACTGCTGTAGGGTCATTTCTGTCTTTCTTAAAATCATAAGTTACATATTTGCCTTCTTTAATATTTGATGCAATTGCTGACTCTAATAAATCGGCACAACCCTTTTCACCAATGTATTTAAGCATTAAAACTCCTGAAAGCATCATTGCAGTTGGATTAACTTTATTTTTCCCCTTGTATTTAGGGGCACTTCCATGTGTTGGCTCAAATAAGGCTATATCCTTTCCAATATTTCCGCCTGGGGCAACACCTAAACCTCCAACCAATCCTGCAGCTAAATCTGATATTATATCCCCATATAGGTTGGGCAGGACAAGAACATCATATAATTCAGGCTTCTGGACAAGCTGCATGCACATATTGTCAACAATTCTATCTTCTGATTCTATATCATCATATTCTTTGGCTATCTTTCTAAAAGTGTCTAGAAATAGGCCATCTGAATATTTCATTATATTTGCTTTATGTACTCCAGTAACTTTTTTCCTATTATTTTCCCTGGCATATTCAAAAGCAAATCTTACAATCTTCTCGGTTCCTTTAACTGATATAGGCTTGATGCTTATGCCGCTATCTTTTCTAATTTCTTCATCTTTTTTGTTTTTTATAAAATCAATAAGGTCTATAGTTTCTTTTTTGCCCTTTTCAAATTCAATTCCCGCATATAGGTCTTCAGTATTTTCCCTTACAACTATTAAATCTATATCCTTATACCTGCTCCTAACTCCAGGATAGCTTTTACATGGCCTAAGGCAGGCATATAGGTTAAACATTTTCCTCATAGCTACATTAACGCTTCTAAACCCAGTGCCAACTGGGGTGGTTATAGGGCCTTTGATGCCCACTCTGTGATTTTGGAGAGAATCAATTACTCTCTGGGGAAGAACCGTGCCTTCTTTTTCATAAACTTCAGCTCCAGCATTTACAGTATCCCAGCTTATATCTACACCCGTGGCTTCAATTACTTTTACTGTTGCCTCTGTTATTTCAGGACCAATGCCATCTCCTGGTATTAAAGTTATCTTATGCTTCATAAATTAAATCCTTCGTTTTTCTTTATATGTCCGGTTAATCCGCCATCAGATAATATTTTTATCATAACCTCTGGCAGTGGATTAAATTTTATTTTTATATTTTTATCCTTATTAAAAATTTCTCCACCCTTTAAGTCTATTTCTAAAATATCTCCTTCATCTATCTTATCAGTATCACATTTTAATGCCGGAAGACCTACATTAATACAATTTCTATAAAATATTCTTGCAAATGATTTTGCCAGCACTGCACCAACTCCAGCCAGCTTTATAATCGTAGGCGCATGTTCCCTGCTGGATCCAAGGCCAAAATTTCTTCCGCCTACTACAAAATCCCCTGGTTTTACTTTTTTTGCAAATTCAGGATCAGCATCTTCTAAGACATGTTTCGCAAGCTCAGGGAGATTTGACCTTAAATGAAAATATCTTCCAGGGGCAATTAAGTCAGTTGATATATCATCTCCAAATTTAAAACTTTTTCCAGCCAGCTTTTTGCTCATTTCCATAACTATAATACCTCCCTTGGATCAGAAATATAACCCTTTATAGCACTCCATGCAGCAGTCGCTGGAGAAGCTAGGTATATAAATGAATCCGGATTGCCCATTCTTCCTTTAAAATTTCTGTTTTGTGTTGAAAGGCAAACTTCACCATCGCCTAGCGCCCCTTCATGCACCCCTACGCATGGCCCGCATCCTGGAGCCATAACAGCAGCGCCGCTTTCCACTAGGTCTGTAATTATTCCTTCTTTTATAGCTTCTGTGTATATCTTTTTTGAAGCAGGCACAACAATAAGCCTGACACCTTTTGCAACTTTTTTGCCTTTAAGAATCTCTGCAGCAATTTTTAAGTCAGATAACCTTCCATTAGTACAAGTTCCAATAAAAACCTGGTTAAGTTCTACTTTCTCTAGTTCAGAAATTTTAATAGTATTATCTACCGTATGTGGCGCCGAAATCATTGGCTCCAGCTTACCGCAATCCATATTTATTATATCTTTGTAATCTGCATCTTCTTCTGTGCTTATTTCCTTAAAACAATCGCTCCTGTTCTGGCTAGCTAAATAATCTTTTGTAATATTATCAGTAGGGAAAATACCTGTCTTTGCGCCTGCTTCAACAGCCATATTTGAGATAGTAAACCTATCGTCCATAGTTAAATTAGCCAATAAGGGTCCCCCAAATTCTAAAGCCTTGTAAGTTGCGCCATCTGAGGTAATCTTTCCAATAAGGCTAATTATTATATCTTTTGCAAAAACAACCTTGGGCAATTTGCCCCCTAAATTTATTTTTATAGTCTCAGGCACCATCAACCAGGTCTTTGCCATAGCAAAACCGACAGCAATATCAGTAGAACCCATACCGGTTGCAAAAGCGCCTAGAGCGCCAGATGTACAAGTATGGGAATCTGCCCCAATTACAATATCACCAGGGCAAGAGTAATCTTCTATTAGCCTCTGGTGGCAAACGCCCTCGCCTACATCGCTAATCTTTGCCCCGCTTTTGTTGGCAAAATTCCTGAGTACCATATGAGAATTTGAAAGCTCTTTTCTCGGGCTTGGTGCAGCATGGTCTATAAAAAAAATAGACTTATCTGGATTTTTAACTTTTTTAAAACCCATATTCTTAATTTGGTCCACTGCAAGTGGGCCTGTACCATCTTGAGCCATTACCACATCAACATCTACTACTACAATATCGCCCGCTTTTACCTCTTTTCCAGCATGCTTTCCTATAATTTTTTCTGAAATTGTCTTTCCCAAAAATGCTCCTTTCTATTCATTGGATAAAGGTTCGTAATTCTCTTTTTCTTCCTTTTTTTCTTCATATTCCTTATAAATATACATAAGTTCCTTATCAAAAAGAGGCCTCTTTAAATCAATTGCCATAGACCTTGATTTTGCCAATATTTCATTAGCCTCCTTATCGGTTAAATCAATACCAAATTCTTTAAACTTATGCAATATGGTATGTGAACCAGAATGCTTCCCTACAATAAGCTGCCTGGTTAATCCAACTTCACTAGGCTTGAAGACCTCATAATTTTTTGGGTTCTTTATAACTCCATCTGCATGGATCCCGGATTCATGGGCAAAAACATTTGTTCCAACTATTGCCTTCCATACTGGAATAGCCCTGGCAGATGCACGGGCCACACACTCCGCCAACTCCCTAAACCTGGCAGTTACTATTCCAAGCTCAATATTTTCTAAATATTTTAAAGCCATTACTATTTCTTCTAATGCAGCATTTCCTGTACCTTCACCTAAGCCTCCCACAGATACAACTATACTATTAGCTCCCGCCCTGATAGCAGCCATTGCATTAGCTGTAGCCATGCCAAAATCATTATGATTATAAACTTCTAAGGGTATATCTATAGAATTAGAAATATTGTTAATATTTAAGAAAGTCCTGAAAGGATCGAATCTTGAAACAGTATCACAGATCCTAAACCGGTAAGCGCCCCTCTTTTTGGCAATATTCATAACTTTAAGTAAAAATTCTAAATCTGTCCTTGTAGCATCTTCAGCACTAACTATAAAATTCAGGTCGTTTTTTTTAGCCTTCCTTAGCATTTTTTTAAAATAATTTAAAACCCAGGTTTTATTCTGCCCATATTTTTTATCAATATGTATATCTGATGTTGAAACATTTACAATTATATTACTTACACCTGTCTCTAAAGCATAATCAATATGTTTTAAGTCTAATTCACAATAAGCAAATATCTTGCTGTTTAGTTTTGAATTTACTATAGCTTTAATAACTTCTCTTTCCCGTGCGCATAATGCCGGGGTTCCCACTTCGATTTCAGGAATACCTAACTCATCTAACATTTTTGCTATTCTAAGTTTTTCATGCTTAGAAAAAACAACTCCTGCAGTTTGCTCTCCATTTCTTAGGGTAGTATCTATAAGATTAATATTTCTTTTATCCTTCGCTAAAACCATTTTCTATTTTCCCCCCTTCTTTTCAGATTCTTCCATGAATGTTTTATAAGTATCTATTGTTTCACTGTCAAATAAAGACCTTTTTGAAGAATTGGCCTTCCCTCTCAATATTCCAACTAATTCTTCTGCATCTTTTGCACTAATTTTATAGCCCAAAGATTTTAGTTTAGCAGTTAACGCTTTAGGCCCAGAATATTTTCCAATTATTACTTTTCTCTCCAGCCCTACATCATCAGCATTAAATAATTCATAAGTTTCAGGATTTTTTAAAACAGTTGCCGCCTTATTTTCACCTTCATATACAAAAATATTACCGCCTACTATAGGCTTCCATGTTGGCAGTATTCTTCCAGAAGCAATTGCTACATATTCTGATAAAGCCCTCAACAACTTAGTATTTAATCCAATATCAATACCTTCTATGTATTTTAAAGCCATAATGAATTCTTCAAATGAAGCATTCCCGGCTCTTTCTCCCAAGCCATTAATGGTGGTATTAACATAGGTAGCGCCAGCTTTAATGCCAGCAATTGCATTGGCTATGGCCATTCCAAAATCATTATGTGTATGCATTTCTATTTCAATGCCAATAATATCTATAATATTTTTAACTTTCATAAAAGTATCAAAAGGATCTAAAATCCCCAATGTATCACAATATCTTAGCCTATCTGCTCCTGCATCCCTTGCAGTCCTGGCGAATCTAAGCAAAAATTCCATATCTGACCTGGAAGAATCTTCTGCATTAACTGATACATAAAGATTATGCTTTTTTGCATAAGCTACAGAATTTTTAACGCTTTCTAAAACCCATTCCCGGCTCTTTTTAAGCTTATGTTCTATGTGGATATCAGAAGAAGATATTGATATTGCAACTGCATCAACCCCGCATTCCAGTGATGCATCAATATCTGATTTTACTGCCCGGTTCCAGCCAAGGATACTACAATTTAAATCTAATGAAGCTATCTTTTTTATTGCTTTTTTTTCATCGCCTCCCATTGCAGGTATCCCCGCTTCTATTTGCTGGACTCCAATTTTGTCAAGCATCTTTGCAATATGAATTTTTTCATCATTGGCAAAAACGACACCAGCAGTCTGCTCTCCATCCCTTAAAGTAGTATCGTCTATCTTTATTTTTGTCGGATCAATCTTGTTCCCAGCTTTTTGTGAGAACTCAGTTAATAGGTCAATTCCTCTCATAGTTATCACCATGCTTTATAAAAATATAATATTTCATCTATAAATAAAAAATTTTTAAAATTTTTGCAAAAATATACAAAAATTCTATATTTTAGAATAATTATAGCATTATTTTGAATTTATGCTAATATTTTTA
>JAGYOJ010000120.1 GCA_018399435.1 Actinomycetota bacterium
AATTCTACAAGTATCTTATGCCTGTTAGATATTTTTTTAGCTATTGCCTTACCTTGTTTGGTTAAATATACCTTTCCGTACTTTTCATGTTTAACCAAATTCATGTCCTGTAACTTATATAATATTTCAGTCACGCTTGCAGGATTGATATCTAACTTTTCTGCTATATCTTTTACCCTAACTACCTTTTCCTTATAAGCTAATTCATATATTGTCTCTAAATAATCTTCTATATTAGAGGATAAATTATCAATTGCCATTAAAATAACTCACTTACTAAATCATATATTTTTTTATACTTCTCAAAATTTTCCATATATTTTTCTCTTATTTCTTTGTCTGGCTCAAATTCTTTATTTACTTTTACAAATTCTGATACTGCTTCTTCTATTTCAAATTTTCCTGTGCCCTTGCCAGCCAAAATCATGCTAGCGAGGCATCCAGCTTCACTTATACCCATTTGCTTTATAGGCTTGTTTAATACTGAGGATTTAAGCTTAAGCCAGTAATCGGATTTTGACCCGCCCCCTACTGCCCTGAGTTCTTTAATGCTCAGGCCGCATTTTTCTGCTAATTCTATATTAAAAGCAATTTCATAAACTAGCCCTTCAACTAAAGCTTTGAATATGTCCGTTTTTTGTGTAGATAATTTTAACCCAATTATTGATCCCTTTGCTATTGGGTCATGGTAAGGGGTGCCTGAACCAGAAAAATAAGGCAGAGCAAACATGCCAGAAGGCTCAAAATCTAATTTAGAGAAGAAATAATCATAAACATCTATACCTTTTTTACTGGCCTCTTTCTTTTCTTCTTTACCTAAAACATCCCTGTACCATTTCAATACACTGCCGGCTGTAAAATTATAAACAAAACTAGCATATTTGCCTTCAACAACATGGGCCCTGGTTGAATAATCATTTTCAAATAATTCATCCTTTAATATTATTTCATCCATAACCGGGGTTACACATTCTACAGTCCCAATTCCATCAGCAGCTATTCCCCCTTCAATAGCACCCACGCCAAGGGCTGCACATTGCTGGTCATGGCCTCCAGTTACTACTGCCACTTTATTTTTAAATCCTAGCTCTTTTGCAATATCATCTCTGATATAATCAACAATTTTGCCTGAAGGAGCAGGTTTAGAAAACAAATTTTTATCTATATCAAAAGTACTTAAAATATAATCAGACCATTCTTTTTTTCTAATATCAAAAAATAAAGAAGTTGAGCATAATGGATAATTCATTTTGGTATTTTCTATTCCTAGTTTATGCTGAAATAAATCTGCAGTAAAAAGAAATTTATAAGTTTTATTATATATCTCAGGCATATTCTTTTTTACCCAATATATTTTATTTAGCGCAGTTACATATTGGGGCGGGAGCCCTGTTATATTATAAAGTTTTTTTGCGGGTATTACTGAAAGGATATACTCTAGCTCCTTAGAGCTTCTCGCATCTGTTGAATAAATTGTGTTATAGAGTATATTGCCTTCCTTATCAATAGGGGTAAAGCTTTCTCCAATTGTTGATACAGCTAAAGCTTTTACAGGATCTTTTTGAGCTTCTGGTACAGAATTTACTTTTTTTATAACATCAAAAACCTTTCCCCACATTTCTTTTACATCAAATTCTACCCAATTGTTTTTAGGAAAAATTAAATTATATTCTGAATAAGAACTGCCTAAAACTTTGCCTTCTTCGCTAAAAGCCATTGCTTTAGTTCCGGTAGTTCCAATATCAATACCCATTAAGCTCATAAGACGCCCTTTCCAATATTATTTTTTATTCAGCTAATTCCTCTTCAACTTCTTCTTTTCCTGCTTCTAATTCTTCAAGCTGTTCCTGGTCATGTCCGAGCAATAATGACTGGAATTCGCCAACATGGGTTTTTTCTTCTTTAGCAACATCCAATAATATTTTTTTAAGATCATCATTATTTGTCATCGCTGCCATTTGCTCATACAAATTAATAGCATCAAGCTCAGCAATAACTGCTGCCCGTAATATTTCCTTGTCAATATCACCCTGTTGAATTTTTTCCAAATTAATAGGAATTTTTGATAACATTTATACCTCCAATTTAAATTACAATTCTATAGTATTATACAATAATTTCTGTTTAAAAATAAAAGATAAATTAATCACTATTTAATAATTCTATTAAATATATTAAAAAACTCATCCTTCCCATGCTTTTCATCCCAAGGCGCATGCCCACATTTTTTAATTATAAATAATTTAGTATCTGGTATAACTTTAGATATAGGGCCAATAACTGACTTATAGGGGGTTGGGTCATAATCTCCATGTATTACATATACTAAAATTTTTATATTTTCCCCCAGCTTGGCTAATTTTCCTCTCTTCCTTAAATCTAATGCCTCTTTCCATACTTTCTTGTAAATATCGAATTCGGCTTTCTGTACACAGCTTTCCGATAATTTGTTAAATGAATCTGATTTTTCAAACAATTGCCCAAACCGGGCAAATATCTTATCTTTATTTTTGCTTTTGCTGTCTCCCAGTAAAGTTTCTAAATACTTAAGCCTATCTTTTTGATGCTGGCTTAGCCTTTTTAACCTGGTTTTTGCCATTTTGTTTGCACCTTTCTCTTCAAAGGCCGGGGCACTTATAAGTATGAGTTTTTTTACAAAAGAATTATGGTAAGAAGTAAAAATATATGCAAGCCATGCTCCCCATGACCAGCCTGCTAAAATGACAGGGTAATTTGCAAAATACTTTATAGCCTCATATAGCTCTTCTACCTGGGCCCTTATAGAAGCTTTAGTTTGGATAGGCTCCAAAATACTAAAGTTTTTTGATAGCTCTTTTGCTAATGGGGTTATGCTTTCTGGTGCACCCGGCCCACCATGTACTAATACTATTCTATAAGGTTTGTTATTATATTTTCTGATTAAAGGCATCTAGGCTTATCGTAAATTAAAATACTATTTTTAGTGGTCGGGACGGGGGGATTTGAACCCCCGGCCTCAGCGTCCCGAACGCTGCGCGCTAACCAAGCTGCGCTACATCCCGCCTATTAAATCCAGTATATCAACTACATCATTATATTCATTAATTTTAAAAAATTTTTTTCTAACTTTGCTAATTCCCCTTACTCCTTTAAAAATCCAGCTAAGGTATTTTCTAAATTCTTTAATTGCTTTCTCTTTGCCCTTAAAATATATCAAAAATTCTAAATACAAAATAGCAAATTTTTTTTTCCATTCTAAATTTGGTTCAAGGCTGCTTAGCTTTTTGTATTGAAGGCATAATAATATCTTTAAAAAAATCCACATTGCCCCCTGGGACTTCCGCCCTATCATTAAGCCATTACACCCTGTATACTCAAAAACTTCAAGAGCTTTTTCCCCTGAATCAATATCGCCGCTTGCAATAACAGGAATGTCTAAAATTTTTTTAACTTTTTTAATATAATTATAGTCAGCATTACCTGAAAAACCTTGCTTTACAGTCCTCCCATGGATAGATATAGCATCTGCGCCATTAGCTTCTGCAATTTTAGCTATCTCTAAAATATTTATATTGTTTTTGTCCCACCCAAGCCTAACTTTTACGGTTAATGGAATATCTATTTTATCCTTTATTTTTTTTATTATAGCTTTAATTTTATAACTGTCTCTAAGCAAATAGCCTCCGCTCCCGCTTTTTATAATTTTAGGCACAGGACAGCCCATATTTATATCTATTAAATCTGCTACCCCCTCAAGCCTTTGTGCTGCTTCCGCCATTATGTCTGCATCCGAGCCAAAAATCTGTAATGCACAGGGTCTTTCATATTCTGTAATATTTGCCATGCGTATAGTTTTTGTATGGTTATAGTGGACACCATAACTTGTAATCATTTCACTAAAAGTTAATCCACATCCAAAAAAATTAGCAAATATTCTATAAGTATTATCACTTATTCCAGCCAAAGGAGCAGAAACTATAGGATTTTTTATTTCTACATTGCCGATTTTAAAACCATAATCCCCTAAATTATAGTTATTAAAACCACTTTTTTTGTTTTTAAATTGTTTATCCAGCCATAAAAATAAATCATTATCCCCTAAATTAAGGCTATAGAAATAACTATATGTTAACTCTTTTAAATTTTCTAATAATTCCTCAAGCGCTATATCCATAACTAGTTATTTCTATCATATAGAATTCTCAACCCTTTTAAAGTGAGGTCAGTATCATTAATTTTAATATGTCTACTTTTGCCTTCCATTAAAAATGATAATCCTCCCGTGGATATGATTTTTGGATTATACTGCTTACTGTACTTTTCTTCTTCAATAATCCTTTCTATTAAGAAATCAACTTGCCCCAAAAAACCATAAAGTATTCCACTCCTGATGCCATCATAAGTGTTTTTACCTATTACCATTTTCGGCCAAGACAAATCCACCTTGGAAAGTTTAGCTGCATCCCTAAATAAGGCTTCAGAAGAACTTCCTATGCCTGGAGCAATTATGCCGCCATTATAGGAGCCATTTGAGGATATGATGTCAAATGTAGTAGCAGTGCCAAAATCTACAACTATTGCAGGGTATCCGTATATTTCTTTTGCCGCTACCGAATTTGCTATTCTATCAGCACCTATTTCATCAGGGTAGTCATATATTAAATCCATGCCTATATTTATGCTATTATCAACTATAAAAGGCTTACAATTTAGGTACTTGTTGCTCATATCTTTTAATTCCTCTAAAATCCTGGGCACTACACAGGAAACAGAAACTTTATTAACTTCTGATGGGCTATATTCAGAATTCCTCATAAAGCTAAAAATAGAAGCAGCTATCTCATCCGAAGTTTCATATTTTGGGGTAACCATGCGCCAGGAAGAATAAAGCTTTGTATTTCTAAATAATCCTATTACTGTTTGGGTGTTTCCAATATCAATAGCTAATAGCATATATTCTCCTTGTAATTATTACTTGTTTTGTTTATTTTACCATTTTTTAAAATTAAATTTGACATAATATTGTATTTAGTATACAATTTCTCGCCAGTGTTTCCCCTTTCTTTTTTACCAGGGTCCGCATCTTGTGGGCCCTGGTATTCCTAAAATTAGCCTAAAATAATTCTTATTTTAATTTCCTATAAATTAGAATAAAAAAA
>JAGYOJ010000121.1 GCA_018399435.1 Actinomycetota bacterium
AAGATTAATTAATATTAGCACAAAAAAAGCATAAATCAATTTTTTCAAAAAATATTTACTTCAACACCTAAGGGAAGAGTTTCGTATAACCATTTTGCATCATCTACTTTTAATCTTATGCATCCATGACTTGCAGGGCTTCCAAGTTTTTGGAATTCTTCCTGGATGATATTCCCATTTTCATCAAAAGGCACACTATGAAACAAATATGAGCCGTAAAAGCGTATATAATAATAAGCGCCAACACTATATTTTGGAAGCCAACAATAATATATTTTTTCATTAGTTTTAAAAGTTCCGGTAGGGGTGGGGTCTTCTATAGTCCCCCCTGAGCAAATCATCTCTTTTATTAATTCCTCTTTATGGTAAACCCTTACTACCTGATCTTCTAAACTTACTGAGATGTTAAAATTGCTGCTATTGGAATAATCTATTGCTTCTTCTGTTTTGTTAGTATCCTGGTCTTTCCACTCTAAAACTAAAGAGCTTCTGGTCTCCCCAGCTTCATTTACCGCCCTGGCTTCTATCTCTTTTTTTTCTCCTTTTTTAAGATTTACTTGCGCTATATCTTTTCCTAAATTGCCATTGCTGTCATCGCTGCTAAATATTATTTCTGGAGCTGGATTGCCTTCTACATCTGCTTTTATCCGGTAAAAACATATATTCCCCCCCTGGGCATAAGAAGGGCCATAAATTATTTCAAGGCTTATGGTAGGCGCTTCTATTTTATTTTCCTTTTCTTTATCAGCTTCAGCATTTTCTACAGCTTCTTCTTCAATATCTATTTCATTATTTTCTGTATTTAATTCCCCAATTTTTTCTAAAATATTGTTTTTGTCTTCTTCTATGGGCTCCTCTTTATTTTCTGGTTCCTTAACAATATTATTATCCTGTGAAATATTTTTTTCTTTTTTTTCTACAGAGTTTTCTGGTTCCATAACTGCGCTACAGCTAAAGGAAAAAAGGACAAAAATAATTAAAAAGACAAATAAGAATTTTTTAATCATAGGCCTATTTCCTTATGTATCTCTTTCATTGCGCCCAGGGATATATCAATAAATTCTTCTAAACTGAAACCAAGCTTTCTGCATGCAAGGATTTGTTCTCTTTTGGCCCCCCTGGCAAAAGATTTTTCTTTAAATCTATTTAAAATAAATTGTGAATCTATAGCATCTAAATTTTTGCCAGGACTTATAAGTGCTGAAGCAACTATTAGGCCTGATATTGGGTCAGCAGCATAAAGGGCAATATCCATTTCGCCTTTTAATGGAAAACCATGAATTTCATTATGGGCCTTAACCGCATAACAGATACTGCTATCAAGCCCTTTTTCTTCCAGCATTTTAGAACCAATTATCGAATGGTTTTTAGGGGAATCTTCAGTTTCATCATAATCTATATCATGCAACAGGCCTGCTATCATCCACTTTTTAACATCATAATTGCTATCTTCTTTTTTATTTAGCTTTCTTGCCACTGCTCCCATTATAGCTTCTACAGCAATACAGTGTTTTCTTAGGTTTTTACTTTTTAAATTCTCATACAATATTTCTTTAGCTTCTTTTTTATCCATTATCTCCTTTCTTCTCTTTACAGTAATACAATTCTTTTAGCCCATATTCTTTCTGTACCGGGCATTTAGCACAAATGCAACCTTCATTTTCAACCTCACAGCCGCTATTCCCTGTAGCGCAGAATACTTTTTGCAGCCTTAATTTCATACAAATATTATGAGATGGGCATTTAAAGCATATACATTTTACAAAATTTTTAAAGTTTTTATCAACTGCCATTTCTCCTCCTTATTTCTGGCAAGACGGGCAATAATAAGTGCCCCTTCCAGATATTTTAATTTTTTTAATTTTTCCACTACACCTGGGGCAATTTTTGCCTTCTTTTCTATTGCTTAAAAGCCAGCTTTTGGGCAACTTGTCAGGATCTGCTTCTCTCTTTATTGCCATATCTACCACATGGCCAATATTTTTAAATACTTCCTTTAATTGTTTTTGCCTAAGGCTTGAAATTTTTCTTTTGGGATCTATTTTAGACTGAAAACAAATTTCATCATTATAAATATTACCCAACCCGGCAATAAATTTTTGATCCATTAGTGCACTTTTAATTTTGCCTCTTTTCTTTTTTGCTAATTTCTGAAATGTATTCCATTCTAGGCTTAAGGCGTCAGGGCCCAGGTTTTTCTCTTCTATAAAAGCATCCTTTTCTTCAACTATTGAGATTTTGCCCAATTTCCTTATGCATATATAAGACAGGAAAGAACTGGAAAAATGTAATAATACTTTTGAATAATCAGGAATACTTCCTTCCTCTACATAATCAAACCTGCCGGTCATTCCAAAATGCACCATAAGGTATTTTCCATTTTCAATCTCTCCAAAAAAGTACTTTCCATGCCTTGATGTGCTTATAATTTCTTTGCCAACTAAATTAGTTGACAATTTTTGTATAGAAGTATTAAAAAGGATAGAGCTATCTATAACCTCCACTTTATCTATTTTCCTTTTCAGGCTAGTGTGGTTAAAATAATTTTTATATATTTCTACATCAGGCAACTCTGGCATAATGAAATTAATTTATTTTTTTTATAGATTCCCTATTAACAACTTTCGTCTTTAAATATATTACTTCTTTTCTGGAGCTTTTTTTATTAACCGAATTAAAAAGTACTTTTGCAGCAATTTTTCCCATTCTTCTTTTTGGCAAATTTATGGTAGTCATGCTTGGGTTTGAAAACTTGCTTGCACTTATATTGCCATAACCAATCACCGATACTGAATCAGGGACATTATAGCCTTGGTCCTGAAAAGCCCTCATTGCTCCAATACCAATAATATCTGTTTGCGCAAGAATTGCAGTAAAATCCAATTTATTATTATCTAAATAATTAAATATAGTTTCATAGCCATACTTATATTGGTTTAATATGATATCATCTGCCAGAAATAAAAAATCTTCATTTAATTGTAAATTATGGTTATCCAGTCCTTTAATATAACCGCTATATTTGCTCTCGGGTATTATTATTTCTCTAGAACTCCACCCTATATAACTTATTTCCCTGTGCCCATTTTCAGCCAAAAAATTTACAGCTTCTTCTATTGCTCTCTTGCTATCAATTATTACAGAAGAAAATTGCCTGTTTTTACATTTCCTGTTTACTAAAACAAAATTTTCTAAATAATCCCCAAAATATGTTTTGATTTTTTCGAATTCACAAGAGCCCCCTACAAAAATATAGCCGTCTACAAACATAGCCCCAAGTTTTTTTAATTGGCTTATCTCAATCTCACTATTATAATAAGTGTTTACCACAACCGTTAAATAATCATGGCCCTGTAATTCTTCATCAATGCCTTTTACAACTTCTGAGTAAAAAGGGTTATTTATATCAGGCAGTATTATTCCAATAATCCCAGTTTTCTTCTTGCTTAAACTCCTTGCAATTATGTTTGGCTTATACTTATATTTCTCAACAGTTTTTAATATTTTATCTTTAGTTTCCTTTTTTACATGCCTTTCGCCTGAAAGCGCATTGGAAACAGTAGCTGGAGAAACCCCAACCATTTTTGCTATATCCCTTATAGTTAATTGCTTGTTTTTATTGCACATAACACCAATGTAATAATAGTTATAGAAAATAATATTCTACTAAGAAAAAACATTCAAACAAAAAATTATTAGGGCAGTTATTGAACTGCCCTAATAAAAATTACTTATAGATATTATAAAAGGCATCAAGCCCATGGTATTGGGCCTGGCTATCAAGCTCCTCTTCAATTCTTAAGAGCTGGTTATATTTACAAACTCTGTCTGTCCTTGAAGGAGCCCCCGTTTTTATTTGCCCAGCATTTACTCCAACTACAATATCTGAAATAGTAGTGTCTTCAGTTTCACCCGACCTATGGGATATTACCGCTGTATAGCCAGCTTGTTTTGCCATTTCAATAGCATCCAGGGTTTCTGATAAAGTTCCAATTTGATTTACCTTTATTAGTATAGAATTTGCTACGCTAAGCTCTATGCCTTTTTTTAACCTTTTAGTATTTGTAACAAATAAATCGTCTCCCACTATTTGTACTTTGCTGCCCATTCTTACAGTTAATTCTTTCCAGCCTTCCCAGTCTTCTTCTGCCATTCCGTCTTCTATAGATATTATAGGGTAATTTTGGACTAAATTTTCATAATAATCTACCATTTCTGACGGGGATAGCACCTTCCCTTCTCCTGCCAAATTATACTTGCCATTTTCAAAAAATTCAGAAGCTGCCGGGTCTAATGCTATATATACATCTTTTCCTGGTTTAAGCCCTGCTTTTTCTATAGCTTCTATAATATATTTAATAGCATCCTCATTGGTTTTTAAATTAGGCGCAAAACCTCCTTCATCCCCTACGGCAGTACTTAAATTCTGATCCTGTAATACTGATTTTAAAGAATGGAACACCTCTGCACCCATTCTTAATGCTTGTTTAAAAGATTCTGCCCCTAATGGCATTACCATGAATTCTTGAAGATCTACACTATTATCAGCATGCTCTCCACCATTTAATATATTCATCATTGGGGCAGGCAATATATGCGCATTAATGCCTCCAATATATTTATAGAATGGCAGCTCCAATGCAAGGGAGGCGGCTCTTGCAACTGACAATGAGACTCCAAGCATTGCATTTGCCCCTAATTTGCTTTTATTGTCTGTACCATCTAAGTCAATTAATAAATTGTCTATCATTCTCTGGTCAATTGCATCCATGTCTTCTAATTCAGGAGCTATTATGCTATTAACATTTTCAACTGCTTTTTTAACGCCTTTGCCTCCAAACCTATTTTTATCCCCGTCCCTTAATTCTACTGCCTCAAATTGTCCAGTAGAAGCGCCGGAGGGAACTGCAGCTCTCCCTACTACTCCACAATCGAGGATTGTTTCCACTTCCACGGTTGGATTTCCCCTGGAATCTAAAATTTCTCTTCCGAAAACATCAACAATAGTTGTCCATTCGCTCATATACTTCTCCTTTTAAGCTAATAATTTATAACTTATTATATAATATTAAAAAATCCGTTTTTTTTTAATACTT
>JAGYOJ010000122.1 GCA_018399435.1 Actinomycetota bacterium
TTTAATGTATTTAAGGTAATGAACATATTTTTTATCAGTACCTTTGTGAATCATTTTTGGCAAACTAATTGGTAAATATTTGTAAAATATCCTTCTTTATTTTCTAATATATTCTATATTGTAACCTATATTATTCTAATTCTAGTTTTCCTTCTTTATAAGCACCGTATTCTTTAGCGACATTTATGTAACTAAAAACATTTTGGTGAGGGATATCATCATGCAAGCTGTGATCTGATGAAATAATATAACCCCCACCTATGCTTCTCTCTCTCAAGCATCTTAAAGTCTCATTTTTAACATCATCTTCCGTACCTTTTACTAATATTTTTTTATTGTCAATATTTCCAATTGGGCATAATCTTTTTTTATATTTCTCTTTTACCTTTTTTAAATCCATGAAAGCTGCTTTCTCTACAGGATGACATGCATTAATTCCTGTAGCAACCAGTTCATCTAAAATTTCCCAAATATTTCCATCATTATGCATAATTACAGGATATCCCAGACTTCTAATTTCAGAAACTAGCCTGCTATAAGGCTTTAAGAAAAATTTCTTTAAGTAAGCTGGCGAGATCAATAAGCTCTTGGTCATTCCCCAATCATCTGCTATTAAAAAAGCATCTAATCCATTAATTTTGGAAGCTTTATTTACCAGTTCAAGACTCCAATCAATAAAGCTATTGCAAATATCTTCTATTAGGCTTGGGTCATCAATAAAATTATAAGAGAGTATATCTATTCTTAATAAAAACCAGCTAAGCATCGAAACCGGCCCTCTTATGCATCCAATAATTGCCTTGTTTTTGGTATTTGCCTTTATTGCTGCCTTTACTTGTTCAAATCTCCACTCATCGCTAGGATCAGGCATATTATAATTTTCCCAATCTTTTCTACCAGTAATTGGATTTTTAATTTGTGAAATTATTGGCCATCCTTTCTTTAAATATTCAATGCCCCAGTCATCAGTATATTTATTACCCTTTGTTTTAAAAAATTCAATCCCGCAATAACCGCCAAAGAATATAGGAACGCCATCTAATCCCAACTTATTAGCTATTTCTACTACTGCTTTCCCATCATAAAGTTCAGTCTCATAACCTATGATTTTTTTCTGTAAGGCCCTACTGAAAGGAAAATCAAAAATTGGTACCCTGTCCGGAGTTTCTCCTTTAAGAGCTGTAAGAAATCTTTCTTTTGAACTCATTCTATTAATAACACCTATAAATATCCTCCCCAAAATTATTTATAGAATTGTCAATTACCTTTAAAATACCCTAAATTATCAATAAATATGGAAAACTTCTTCAAGATCAATAACTTCTGGGCCTGTTTTGGAATCATTTTTCTTAATAAAGTATCTATCCATAGCCTCTTGCCATTTTTTATAAGTCTTTGTTTGTGAGGCTTTTTCTAAATTTTTTTCCACTATTTTCTTATCCAAATTCGATTCATAATACGAAAATAATGTGCCATCATTTTTAAAAAATATAGAATAATTTTCTATTCCAATATCTTTTATTAATTTTCTCATCTCAGGCCAAATATTATCATGGTCTTTTTTGTATTTTTCCTTGAATTCTGGCTTAATCTTAAAAACGCTAGCAAATCCAAGCATGCTATTTCCCTTCCTTTTGTTTTAAAAATTATGGTACTTAATATAATCTAATACCTACTACTAGATATCTTTTTATATTCTATAAGACATTTTTAATTTTAAAAGTGTTAAATTGAAAAATTAATACTTTAATTTTGCAAAAAATTCTAATTTATCTTCTTAAAATCAATCAATTTTCTATTCCAACTTACAAGAATAATAAGGAGAACTATAGCCATAAGAGGGATTATACCTGAAAAACTAAGACCAACAATAATTACTGCACAAAAAACTACATACCTGTTAAATGAAAAAATTGAAACAATTACAAAAATTAACATAATGAGGTTTGCTAGAAAACTTATAAAAAACCGGCCAGTTAATATACCAATCAAAAAAGGAAACAATAATTCCCGCATCACGTAAGTCTAGCATTCTTTTAACCCTAAAGAAAGTTGGCGCCCACGTAAATATAATAGCTTCTGATATTGCATAAAAGAGAAATATTGCTGCCGATATTATAAAAATTTTATTTTTTTGCTTATTCTTTGTTCTATTTAAAGGAGATATTAATTTTTTTGCTATATCTTAAAAATTTATAATTTTAGATAAAATTTTGGTAATAGATAATAGATCACAGGAGTTTTATTAATGCCCTTTTATGATTCTTTTAATTCTTTTTTCCTTTTTATTATCTTATATATCTCCATTACAAAAATAATTATAGATGCTATTGCAAAAAGTATTAGCCAATTGGTAATAGTAACTGGATTTGTGCCTAGCAAATCCTGCATAGGTTTAATAAATAATGAGGCTATATGTATTCCCTGGGCAGCTATTACACCCATTATCAATAAGTAATTTCTGCTAATAGGAACTTTAAATATTGATTCTTCCTCAGACCTACAGTTAAAGACATGAAAGTTTTGCAATAAAACCATGAGCAATAATAATATATTTCTAGCCTCCGCTACCTCCCAACCAGTACTCATCAAATAAAACCATACGCCTATTGATATGCCTGCCATAGTCAAACCTGATATTAAAGTTTGTTCTATCATTAATCTATTAAATATGCCTTCTGAAGGATCTCTTGGTTTTTTAGACATAACTCTTTTCTCCCCGCCTTCAAATGCTAGGGCTATATCTTGGATTCCATTAGTAACTAAATTAAGCCACAATAATTGGATTGCAACTAAGGCCAGGGGTAAACCAGAAAGCAAAGCAGTTATAAATAATACTACTTCAGCAGCTCCTGTAGAAATTAGCAAATAAGTTACTTTCCTAATATTATTATATGCAAATCTTCCCTCCTCAACTCCTGCAACAATAGAAGAGAAACTATCATCGGTCACTATTATTGAAGCAGTATCCTTGGTAACATCAGTCCCTGAGCCCATTGCCACTCCAATATTAGCCCTTTTTAAAGCTGGGGCATCATTTACTCCATCCCCGGTAACAGCAACAAAATTCCCCATATTCCTTAAAGCCTCCACTATATCTAATTTTTGTATAGGAGAAACTCTTGCAAAAACATTCTTTTCCCTGATTTTTTCTATAAATTCCTTATCTTCCCCATTAATATCTTCCTTAAAATCATTCCCAGTTATAACATTGTCCATTTCCTGGGCAATACTTAATTTCTTTGCAATAGTTAATGCTGTTTCGGGGTGGTCCCCTGTAATCATAACTACCTTAATGCCAGCTTTTTTAGCTTTTTGGACAGCCTCTTCTACATTAGGCCTCAAAGGGTCCAAAAACCCAATTAATCCTAAGAAAGTTAAATCTGGCAAATCTTCTTTTTTTAAATTATCATAGTCCTTCTTCTTTTCAGTTTTGCCTTCTGCAACTGCCAAAACCCTGTAACCTTCTTTGGTTAATTCTTTTACCTTCTTTTGTATAAATTTAGCATCTATCCCCTTTGTATTGCCCTTAACTTTGGTTTTTTTGCACATGGGCACTACTACCTCTGCTGCGCCCTTTACTGCCACCTTACTTTCCCCATTACGCTTATAAAACTTTGCTGAAAACTTATTTTCAGATTCAAAAGGAATTTCGCCCAATATATTTGTTTTATACCTTATCTCTTTAGGGTTAAAGCCAGCTTTATAGGAAAAAGCCAATAATGCTATCTCCATAGGGTCTCCGCTATAATCCCATTTTTCGTCTTCTTTTATCAAATTTGATTCATTATCTAAAATTACAGATATAACTATATTTTTAATTAAATCATTTTCTTTTTCTTCCTCTTCCCCTTCATTAAGTATTTTTCCTTCATCATTATAGCCTTCTCCTGTAACCCTATATTTATCTCCCTCGCCAGATACAATTAACTGGACTGTTTGTTTATTTAAGGTCAATGTCCCTGTTTTATCAGAAGCAATCAAAGTACAGCTGCCCAAGCTCTCAACTGCTGCTAATTTCCTTATTATTACATTCCTTTTAGCCATCCTATTTGTCGAAATGGATAATGCTACAGTTATGGCTACAGGAAGACCTTCTGGTATGGCTGATACCGCAAGCGCTACTGCAAGCAAAAATACATCCAAATATTCAGAGCCCTGCAATATTGCTATAATAGCAACAAGTACGCTTGCCCCTAGAACAATAAGGCCAATTTGTTTAGAGAATCTATCCATTCTCACAAGCAAAGGTGGTTTTACTGATTCTGAAGCATAAACTGCTTCAGCAATCTTTCCAACTTCAGTATCAAGGCCTGTTTTTATTACCACGCCCATTCCCCTGCCCGAAGTTACAGTAGTTCCCGCAAAGGCAATATTAAAACAATCGCTGGCCTGGCCGGATTCTTCCATTTGCTGTATATTTTTACCTACAGCCGTGGATTCTCCGGTTAGAATAGATTCATCTATTCTAAGATTTTTTTCTTCAATTAACCTCAAGTCAGCTGGAACTTTGTCTCCAGATTCAATAAAAACAATATCCCCAGGCACTAATTCTTCTACCTCTAAGTTCTTCTTTTCCTTATCCCTTTTTACTTTTGAATATTTTTTTAGAAAACTTTCCAATGACTCTGCACTTTTTTCAGCTTTCCATTCCTGGTAAGTCCCAAGTCCTGAATTTAAAATTATTATAAAGAATATAAAAATTGCATCTTTTAGTTCGCCAATAATAGATGAAATTATACCGGCAGCAAGCAAAATGTATATTAAAGGGCTTTTAAATTGATTTAAAATGACTTTGTATAACTTTACAGCTTTTTTGCCTGGCAATTGGTTTGGGCCATATTTTTTATGCCTTTTTTTTGCTTCCCCTTTTGTTAAGCCATCTCTTGAAGTTTGAAATTCGTCTAGTGTTTGTTCTACTGATTTAATATTGCATTCAATATCTACGCTCTTGTCTTCTTTTTTATTCATTAGACATATATAATATTCTTTTTAGCATTCTCCAGTATGCAAAAA
>JAGYOJ010000123.1 GCA_018399435.1 Actinomycetota bacterium
TTTTTTCTATCTTTTATTTTTTTAAAGTACGGAGATTTATTTACTAGGAAATATCTTATTGTAGGCGAAAATATTTTTAAAATATGCCTTTTAAATCCCAGCTTTTGCTTTATTTCTTTAATAAAATCATATAGGCTATGCTTTTGGTACTTCAGAATCTCCTGGCTTTCCGTTGTTTCCAGCCAATCAGTATAAAATGGTTGAAATCCAAAAGCTTTTTCTGGCAGCATTCCAATTCCAAGTGCATCCATAACTTTTTTAACAAATTCTCTTTGCAACAATCTGCAGCACTTGCCGCCTCCTATAAGAAATATATTGTTCCATACTTTTTCATTATCTACAGCTTTAGATATTGCTTCTGCAACATCTCTTGGATGTACGATTTCTATTCTATTATCCAAGGGAACGGAAAAAAGCATTGGGTTTAATTCAGTCAGGGAAAATGATAATACAGCTCCCAGCCTAAATATACACCAGTTTAAGCCAGAAATCTTTACTAATTGTTCACATGCAACTTTGTGGTGTGAATAATTGTCTGTTGGTTTAACCTCATCCTCTTTTGTCCTTGGCGGGTCCAAATGCTGTGTCCTGCCATAAACAGAAACAGAGGAGGCAAAAATTATTTTAGGCTTATTCTCAAGCTTTCGCATTATATCCAGTATATTTTTAGTTCCCCCTACATTGATCTCCCAAGAATTATTTGGATCTTCTTCGCTGGCAGGCGGTATAAGATATGCCAAATGTATTACCAAATCTATCCCCTGCAGGGCTTTTCCCACTTCCTGTTTATTGCTTATATTTCCCCAAAATATTTGAACATTTTCAGGGATTTTTTTTGCCTTTTTTTCATTTTTCTTATTTCTTATATCAAATATCCTAACCTGATGCCCTTCTTTTATTAATTTATTTACTGTAAAAAGGCCTATGCAGCCAAGACCGCCAGTTATAAGTATCTTTTTCATTTTATCACCTGCCATTTGTTAAAATTCCTTGCGTAAAGATTAAAAAGGCTTCATTAATAATTTTTTCCCAGTTTTGATTTTCTTTTTCAAAATAGCTCTGGAGTAATGAGCCAATTGAAAGCGCAATTATTAATCTTGCTGTATACTCAGGATTTATTTCTTTTAAATTATTGCTTTCTACGGACTTTTTTATTAAATTTTTAAAATAATTTAAATATTTTTTATAGGGCTTGATAAGTTTTTCATAAATTTCAGGATCCCTTGCAGTCTTTAACCATATCTCTAAAAATAGTGGCGCATTGCTACTAGCCTCTTTAAAAGTAAACATGGCAGCATTGCTAATAGCTGAAATAGATTCCCTTACATTGCCCAAATCAATTCCTTCTAGTTCCAGCCTATTATCTACCTTTTTTAGCCATTTACTTATTAATTCCAAAAAAAGGTGCTGCTTGCTTTCAAAATGATAATAAAAAGCGCCTTTGCTCACACCGGCTTCATTACAAATCTGGTTAATACTGGTATTGTCAAAACCACTATTAGAAAAGCATATTAATGCTTTATCTAAAATTTTATTTTTTGTCTTTAAACCTTTAACTTTTTTATTCATGAAAAATACCTACCAGTCGGTATGTTTTATATTAACATAAATATAAATTTTATTACACTTAATTTCTTTTTATCATAACAAAACATCACTTTCCCTCGTTTATACATATTGAAGATAATAATGCTGTTCTTGCCAAGCAAAGCATAATTTGTACATGCTTGCCAAAAAGAAAAAGTAAATAAAAATTAATAAAATAATAGTAAGAATAATATTTTAAATAAACTAGTGATATAAATGTTTTGTAATGATTGTTGCCTCTGGGCGCAGGCATTTTCTGCAAAATGTGAAATAGATTGATATTTAAAGTATAATTTAATGCAAAAAATATAATAAGGTAAAAATATTGCCTAGCATTGATTTATACTTAAAAAATTTCTATAAAAGTGGTGATGATATCTGGTTTGAAAGAATATATTCACACTTTATAGATAAGCTATATAGGTACTTTTTATTTAGGACTACAAGCAGGGAAGTTGCTGAAGATCTTGCAGGTGATGCTTTAGTTAAGATTTATAAAAACTTAAGAAACACTAAATTAAATGAAAAGAGTTTCTTTGTCTGGATGTATAAAATAGCAAAAAACCTGCTTATAGATTATTACCGTAAATCAGATAAGGATAGGGGAGTTGATTTTGAAAATATAAAGGATGGGAACTTAAAGGATAATAATTTTTTTGATATAAGCCCTTTTTTAAAAAAAGAATTAAGTTTTGAAAATGACAAATTAATAAACAGCTTAAATAAATTAACCAGGCTACAAAAAGATGTTTTAATGCTTAAATTTGTTGAGGATTTAGATTACAGGACTATTGCTAAGATTTTTGGCAAAAGGCAAAATACTATCAGGGGCATAGTATTTAGGGCTTTGAGCAAATTAAGGGAAGATTTAATATAATGACGCAAAAATATAATAATAAAAAAATAATAATAGAGTGCTTGGAGCTTTTAGATAAAGGCTATGACTTAAAGTACTGCTTGAGAAAATATAAAGGCCATGAAAAACAAATCAGAAAATATTTTAGCATTGTAAAAGATTTAAAAGAGATAAGGAAAATAAAACCTCCAGCAGATTTTAAGGCAAATGTGATAAACAAGACATACAATAATATAGGTAAAAGATATAAGGTAAAACCATTTAAAAAGCTCTTAAAACCAGCAATTATATTTATTTCAATTTTTCTTTTATTCATTTTTTCTTCTACCGGCATAATATATGCTTCCCAGGAAAGTATTCCTGGTGAAGCGCTTTATACAGTTAAAAGGGGTACTGAAGATTTTCAACTATTACTATATCCAGAAAACAAAGAAGCAAGGCTACACTTTAAATTTTTAAATAGGAGGCTAGAGGAAGCTGAAATACTCTTAAGCCAAGAAACCCCAAAGAAAGAAAATGTTAATATGTTGATAAACGAAATTTCAAAAGGATATCAAAATTGCAAACAGCATAGCTGTTTTATGGGCAATGAAGAAGAAATAATTACCAAGGGAATAAATAATATAAATAATAAATATCAAAATAAATATGGACAAAAAATCCAATTCAAACAACAAGGCAATAGCAATAATAAAAAATCTATTCAAAATTAGCAGCCATTTTAATTCTTTCCATAATAGAGGGATGGCTGTATAAGATATATTTTATTACTTTATTTGGCTCTACATTTGATAAATTAGATTTTGCCAGCTTTTGCATTAGTTCTATATGGACTTCCGGCTTTTGGGTTAAATTTATTGATATCCTATCTGCTTCTTTTTCAAATTGCCTGGAAATATAATTTTGCAATGGCAATGCTATAAAACTTAAAAGGCTGAAAATCAAAAAAGCAATTATAATAGATTTAAAATCAGTTCTTATTCCCATGGCATTTATTATGAGTTTAATGAAAAACATGACTATTATGCCCCCTATTGATGCCATTACTACCTGCAAGAAAAGATGCATCTTTTTCCAATGGCCCATTTCATGCGCAATTACAGCAAGTGCTTCATCTTCTGAAAAGTTATTAAGCAAATTATCATAAATAACTATTTTTTTGCTTTTGCCAATCCCAGTAAAATAAGCATTTGATTTCATAGTCCGCCTGCTTGCATCTGCTATCATTATTTCCTCTACCCCTATGCCAATTTTTTGAGCCATGGTTTTAATTTCAGAACGTATTTGTCTATTCTCTAATGGCTCAAACTTATAAAACAGGGGATCGATTATTAGAGGATAAAGGTAAGTCCCCAAGACAATAAATATTATTAATACAATAATAGCTAAGATTAGCCAATAGCGAGAGGCATGGTTTAATAATAAATATAATCCACCAAGTAAAAATAAATAAACAAAAAATGAAACCATGAAGCTTTTTAAATAATCGATTAGCCATCCATTAAAACTTTGATTTGTTAAATTAAAGATTTTTTCCAGCACAAAGCCTCTATAATAGCTGATAGGAAAAGTAATGATCTGTAGTGCTAATAAAAAAAGCCCAAGGAAAAGAAGAGCTTTAATTACAGAAAAATGCCCTAAATAATCCCAAGCAATAAATAAGAAAAGTACAGTAAGCGACCATTTAATTAAATTATTTATTGCATATAATAATAATTTAGATTTGCTATAACTATTTGCCCTTTCTAAAAATTCTTCATCAAAATATTTTAAAGTATCTTTTGAATACTCCGGCTTTGAAATGATACCTGAAAATATTATTAAAAACATTATAACAATAGCTAATAAACTTATTACCCATAAAACAATTGGGATTCTATCTAATATATTCATACCTTTATAATATTATTTTTTTATAAATAATTTACTGGATTTTTTACAATTCCATTTATTCTTACTTCAAAATGTAAATGTGGGCCGGTAGTCCCAATATATCCAATAATTTGCCCCATTTTTACCGTCTGGCCTGCAGCCACAGCAAAACCTGAAAGATGCGCATAATAAGTCGCAAAACCGCCGCCATGGTATATAAGTATTGAATAATAATACCCGCCATTATAATTAGCCTCTATCACTTCCCCATTATCAGCTGCCACTACAGGAATACCTGTATCATTAGCTATATCTATTCCAGTATGCATGCGGGAACCCCCTAGAACCGGGTTTTTTGCCTATACCCAAAACCGGAGGTTAAAATGCCACTGGTAGGCCATGCAAATTTTCCTTCCGGGGCATTGCCATAACCATATCTTTCAAGTTTTTTCTTTATCTCCTTTTCCTTAGCGGTAAGCTGCCTTTCCATTTCCATTAATGCATTTTTGTCCTTTTTGGTTTCTTCTAATACTGCCTTTTTTTCTTGGTATAAATCTTCTAATTCTTTTTTTTCATTATTAGAGCTATTTATAAGTCTTTCTATACCAGCTTTTTGCTCATTTTGTTTCTGGCTTAAATCTAATATATTTTCTTTTATTTTAAGAATCTCTTCTTTTTG
>JAGYOJ010000124.1 GCA_018399435.1 Actinomycetota bacterium
AATAAAAAAATTATAGAAGCTCAACAATATTTTAAAAGCCGAAAAATTCAAAAAGCCCATGCAGCAATAATTTTTGGATCTTTTTTAAGTAAAACTGCTAATTTTTTAAATTTAGAAGATCAAATAGAAATTGATCTGAAAGAAATACCAAATTTTCCCATCCCTTCAGTTCCGGGCCACCAGAAGAAAATATTGTTTTCTAAATATAATGATAAAAATATTTTAATATTTAAAGGGCGTTGCCATTATTATGAAGGATATACTATGCAGGGATTAACCTATCCTATAATAATTTCAAAAAAATTAGGAGTAAAAAATATAATAATCACCAATTCTGCAGGCGGATTAAAAAAAATTTTTAAAAAGACGATTTAATGATTATTGAGGATAATATAAATTTAATGAATAACAATCCTTTATTTGGTTTTAAATATAATTCAGATTATGATTATTTTCTTGACATGGGTTCCCCTTACAATAAAGATCTTATTAAAATAATTCATTGTTTTGGAGAAGAAAATAATATAGGCTTAAGGAAGGGCACATATGCAGGAGTAATAGGACCAGTTCTTGAAACAAAAGCTGAAATAAAAATGTTAATGTCCCTGGGTGCAGATGCAGTTGGAATGTCTACAATTCCTGAAGTTATTATGGCTAATTTTTTAAACATTGATGTATTAGGCATTTCACATATAAGGAATATTATTTCTCATTTAAGGGAAACAGATAATATTTTTAAGCATTCTGAAGGGTTTAAAAGAGAAAATATCATTGGCAAACGCCTTGCAAAAATAATTGAAAAAATATTAGAAAAGATTTAAATTATAATAAAAATCAAAAGGGAGTAATTATGAGCAGTGTAGCAATAGTTACTGATAGTACTTCGGATATTCCTGCAAATCTACTGCAAAAATATAATATTGTTTCTGTCCCCTTATCAGTAATTTTTGATAATGAGAGCTATAAAGACGACAGAGTCGAAATGACTGTTGATCAATTTTATAAAAAATTAAAAACTTCAAAAAATTTGCCAAAGACAGCGCAGCCTTCCCCGGGAGATTTTTATGAAACTTACCAAAAGCTATTAAAAAATTATGAGAGCATAGTATCGATCCATATTTCAAAAAAAATGTCTGGAACTTTTGATTCAGCAGAAATTGCAAAAAAAAGGCTTAAAGGGAATAATATTTTTGTAATTGATTCTAAACTTGTCCATATGCCTTTAGGATTTTTAGTGATACAAGCAGCCAAATTAGCAAATGAAAATAAAAGCACTAAAGAAATTGTTGAATTAGTAGAAGAATTAAAAACTAGAATAAATTCACTATTTATCCCAAACACTCTAGAATTTTTAAAGAAAGGCGGTAGAATTGGAAGGGCAAAATCCTTGATTGCATCACTTTTAGAAATAAAACCAATATTAACTCTAAAATATGGAGAAGTTTCCCAATTTAAGACTACCAGGAGATGGAACCAGGCAAAAAATGAATTGGTAAAATCCATGGAAGAGATGGCTGAATCACCTCGAAATTTGATAGTCTCCGTTGCAGATTCAAATGTAAAAGAAGAGGGCGATGAAATGAAAGATAGGATACAAAAAGCTTTAAACCCAAAGCAGATATTAAGGGTTGAATTTGGTTGTATACTTGGCACACATTTAGGTCCAGGAGCTTTAGGAATTACTTTTTTTGAAGAATAATTAAAAAAGCAAATTAACTTAGGGGGGAAAATGTCAAAAATAGCAATAGTTACCGATAGCACTTCAGATATGCCTGAAAATTTAGTAGATAAATACAATATAACTGTTGTACCATTATCTGTTAATTTTAGCAGTGGGGAATCATATCTAAATGACGGTAAAGAAATAACTAATAAACAATTTTATGAAAAGCTTAAAAACGCAAAAAAATTACCTACCTCAGCACAACCTACTCCAGCGGACTTTTTAAACACTTATAAGAAATTGATAGAAAACGGATATGAGACAATTATATCCATACATATTTCTGAAAAAATGTCTGGCACCCTTGATTCTGCTCTAACAGCAAAGAAAGAGCTCCCTGATAAGGATATAGAAGTAATTGATTCTAAAAATGTCCATATGCCATGCGGCATAATTGTGCTCAGAGCTGCACAAATGGCTGAAGAAGGGAAATCTAAACAGGAAATACTCGAAAAAGTTTTTGAAATGATGGATAAAGTGAGAACCTTGTTCATACCCAGAACTTTAGAATATCTACAAAAAGGCGGTAGAATTGGAAGGGCAAAAGGATTAGTAGCATCTCTTTTAGAAATTAAACCCATATTAACCATAGAATCTGGTGAGATTTCTCAATTTAAAACTACAAGAAGATGGAACCAGGCAAAAAATGAATTAATAAATTCAATGAAAAACATGGTCAAGAATCCCGAAAAATTAACAGTTATTGTATCCCATTCAGAAGCTAGTGAAGAAGCAGATAAGCTAGAAGAACGTATAAAAGAAGAATTTAATCCTAAAGAAATACTTAGAGCAGAAATTGGTGTAATAGTTGGAACCCATGTAGGACCAGGGACTATAAATGCCACCTTTTATGAAGAATAATAATTATAAGGTAAAACTTAGAAAAGAGATACAAAAATTAAGGGATAGTTTAACTGTAAGCCAGAGGGAAAAAAAGAGTAAAATAATTGCTGACCGTTTTATAAAAACTAGCAAATATATTAATGCAAAAAATATTTTGATTTATTATCCTTTTAGAAGCGAAGTAGATACAACTATCATAATAGAAAGGGCAATAGAAGATAATAAAAATATTGTGTTGCCTAAAGTTGATAATAATAAACTCAAACTGTTCTTTGTAGATTCAATACCCTCCCAATTGGAAAAAGGCTCTTACAATATAATGGAACCAATTGAAACTGCCTGTAAGGAAGCCAACATTAAAGAATTAGATTTATTGGTGGTGCCGGGAGTGGGTTTTGACAAAAATTTTAATAGGCTTGGTTATGGCGGTGGATTTTACGACAGGCTGCTTTCAGATATAAAGGGAGATGTAAAAAAAATTGCATTATGCTTTGACTTGCAACTAGTTGCCGCTATCCCCACTTCTGAGCATGATTTAAAAGTTGATGCTATAATAACAGAGTCAAAAGAATATTATTCCTGGTGATAAATTTGAAAAAAAATAAAATAGTTATTTTAATTCCAGCATATAATGAAGAAAAATATATAAATAATGTAATAAATCAATGCATCCAATATAATATGGATATAATAATAGTTGATGACGGATCATCAGATAATACACTTTCTATAATAAATTCAATTCCTAAGCCAAAAAACTGTAAAATTATACTAATTAAGCATCCAAAAAATTTGGGGAAAGGGAAATCCCTAAAAACAGGGTTTAGCTATATAGTTAAAAATAATTATGATGGAACCATAACCCTTGATGCAGACGGGCAACATGATGTCAAAGAAATCTCTAAATTCCTAAAGAAAATAAAAAAAGAAAATCCAGACTTGATAGTGGGAAACAGGCTAGGTGATACGAAAAATATGCCTTTTATAAGGCTTTTTACTAATGTCTTTACTTCTTGGATTATATCTTTGATTTCTGGAAAAAGAATAAGGGATGTCCAGTCTGGATATAGATATATTTCATCAGATATTTTAAAAAATATAAATATAGAGACAGGCAACTTTGATACTGAACCCGAAATACTTATAAAAGCTGGCTGGTTGGATTATAAAATTACAAATATACCCATAAAGACTATTTATCATAAGGACTTTGTCAGCCATGTAAATCCAATAAAAGATACTATAAAGTTTTTTAAGCTGGTATTAAGAAGCATAAAACAAAAACATTCCCTAAAAAAACCTGCCTAAAATAGAATAGATCTCAAAGAAGACTCCAAACAAAAATAAAATAATAATAAATGAAATAGCAATAATTATTCCTATCTTATTTTTGAATTTATTTTTGTTTATGTATTCACCAATGCTTAGTGCTAATACTCTATAGAAAGTTTCAACAGAAGCTAATATTATTACATCTGCGGGTATAAGTTGGGAATGCCTGACTATTCCCGTTAACAAAAGGGTTAAAACCAGAAAACCGGTTATAAAACCAATAGGTATTACAGCCCTGATATAACCCAAGCCAAAATATCCAATAGTTGATATGAGGTTTCCAAAAAATATTACTAAAAAAATATATGAAAAAGTCATTCCCTGTTCATATTCCCTAATTCCAAAAATAGATTGTACAAATTTGAATTTTTCTATAAAAATTACCGCTGTTTCTTTGAAAAAGAAAAAAAAGATAAACCCAAATAGCCCTCCAATTATAGTAGAAGCAAGCGTTATTCCAAATATCTTGTTAAAATTTTTAATCATTTTATAATCTTTCTAGCACGTTTATCATAGCTTCAACAATTCTTGGATCAAATTGTGTACCAGAATTAGCTTTCAGCTCTTTTACAGCTTCCTCCTTGGTTAAAGCCCTTTTATAAGGCCTATCAGTAGTCATAGCATCATAGGAATCCGCTACACATAATATTCTTGCAAATAAAGGTATCTCTTCCCTTTTTAAGCCTTTAGGGTATCCGCTTCCATCATATTTTTCATGATGGTATAAAATTGACTCTGCTTCATCCTTTAAAAAAGTTATCTCTCTTACCACCCGATAACCAACCTCAGGATGCTTTTTAACCTCTACCCAATCCTTTTCATTAAGAATGCCTGGCTTATTTAATGTGGATAAGTCTATTTGTATCTTTCCAATATCATGCAAATTAGCTAAATTCTTTATCAATTCAATATCATATTCATTTAATTTTATCTCCCTTGCAATTTCCTCACTGTATTTTGCCACCCTTACGGAATGTCCAGCTGTATATACATCTTTTGCTTCAACTATCTTAACAATTTGTAAAATACTATTAAGCAAGGCTTTTCTTTCTTTAATTCTTAATAGATAAGTA
>JAGYOJ010000125.1 GCA_018399435.1 Actinomycetota bacterium
TTACAAATTTTGATGCATTCCATAATTTATTTGCAAAATTTTTAGTACCCTCTATCTTTTCATCCCCAAGCAATAAATTTTTTCCCGGCGTGGTAAGCGAGGTAAGGGTAAACCTTAAAACATCTGCCCCATGGCTTTCAATTATTTCCATTGGGTCTACAACATTGCCCTTTGATTTGCTCATCTTCTGCCCGGATGAGTCATTTACCAATGGATTTATAAATACTTCTTTAAACGGCACTTCTCCCATAAAATGCATGCTCATCATTATCATCCGCGCTACCCAGAAAAATATAATATCGTGGGCCGTTATTAAAACATCCGTAGGGAAAAAATAATGCAGTTCAGACGTTTCTTCCGGCCAGCCCGCAGTTGCAAAAGGCCACAGGCAGGAGCTAAACCATGTGTCTAGCACATCTTCTTCCTGTTTTAGGTTAGCGCTATTGCATTTAGTGCATTCTTTGGGCTTTTCTTCTGCCACTATCATCTCATTGCAGTTCCCGCAATACCAAACTGGTATTCTATGCCCCCACCATAGCTGCCTTGAAATACACCAGTCCCTTATATTCTCCATCCAGTTAAAATATATTTTTTCCCATTTTTTAGGGACGAACTTTACTTTCCCGCTTTTAACTGCTTCAATAGCAGGCTCTGCAAGCTTTTTCATGGAAACAAACCATTGCATTGATATCCTTGGCTCAATAATTGTTTCACACCTGGAACATTTTCCAATAGATGAGGTGTGTTCTTTTTTGCCTATTAAATATCCTTTATCCTCTAAGTCTTCTATTATTTTTTCTCTAGCCTTGAACCTGTCTAAGCCCTGGTAAGGTGAGCCGTTTTCATTTATGGTAGCATCTTCTTCTAATATATTTATTTCTTCAAGCTCGTGCCTTTTCCCCATTGCAAAGTCATTTGGATCATGGCCTGGAGTTACCTTAACTGCGCCAGTGCCAAAATCTTTGTCTACAAAATCATCTTCGATTATGGGGATTATTCTTCCTTTAAGCGGGAGATATGCTTTTCTCCCCTTTATTTTATTATACCTTTTATCAGAAGGGTTAACTGCTACCGCAGTGTCGCCCAGCATGGTTTCAGGCCTGGTAGTAGAAACTATTAAATACTCGTCTTTGCTTGGTTGGCCTGTATGTTCATCAATTAAAGGATACTTTATATCCCAGAGATAACCTTTTTTCTCAATATGCTCTACTTCAATATCAGATATGGCTGTCCCGCATCTGGGGCACCAGTTAATCATGTAATTCCCGCGGTAAATAAGGCCTTCCCTGTAAAGGGTATTAAATTCTTTAGTAACAGCCTTTACATATTTCTTATCAAAAGTAAAGCGCTGCCTTGGCCAATCACAGGAGCATCCAAGTGATTTTAACTGCCTTATAATTCTCCCGCCATATTCTTCTTTCCATTTCCAGACCTCTTCTACAAATTTCTTGCGCCCAAGCTCAAATCTGCTTGTCCCTTCTTTTTCCAGGTGCCTTTCTACTACATTTTGTGTAGCTATGCCGGCATGGTCAACACCGGGCGTCCAGCTTGCATTATATCCAGACATCCTTTTATAACGGATTATTACATCCTGCAAGGTATTATTTAGGGCATGGCCGACATGCAGGTACCCCGTTACATTTGGGGGAGGGATTACAATACAAAAGGGGTCTTTTTCATCATTAACTTCTGCATGGAAATAATTATTGCTTTCCCAAAAATTATAAATTTCTTCTTCAAATTGAGAAGGGTCGTATTTTCCTTTTATGCTTCCAGACATGCCTAGGCCAGTTTCTCTTTGTTTTTTAACTCTGGTGTTTTTTCATTTTTTATTATTTTAGGCGCTATCTCTTTTTCTATAACTTCCTTAGTTATAATGCACTTTCTAGCATCTTTTTCATCAGGTATGTTAAACATAATATCAAGCATGGCATCTTCCATTATGGAACGCAAGCCCCTTGCTCCAGTTCCCCTCTTCATTGCCAGCCTGGAAATTGCTTTTAAGGCATCGTCCTCTATTACCAATTCTACATTATCCATTTTAAATATTTTCCCGTATTGCTTAACAAGAGCATTCTTGGGCTCAGTTAATATTTTTACCAAGTCGCCTTCATTAAGGTTTGAAAGGGTTGCGCTGACCGGCAATCTTCCAATTAACTCTGGTATTAACCCAAATTTAAGCAAATCTTCCGGCATTACCTGGGGAAGAAGCCAATCCATTTTTTTAGACCTATCAGGCATTTTTTCAGCAACAAAGCCTATGCTTTTTTTATTGACCCTGCTTTCAATTATCTTTTCTACGCCTGAAAAAGACCCTCCGCAGATAAACAATATATTATTCGTATTTATTTGTATAAAATCCTGTTGTGGGTGTTTTCTTCCTCCATGTGGAGGCACATTAGCTTCTGTTCCCTCTAAAATTTTTAAAAGTGCCTGCTGCACGCCCTCTCCAGAAACGTCCCTGGTTATTGAAGGATTGTCTGCTTTTCTGCTTACCTTGTCTATTTCATCAATATAGATTATCCCGGTCTCTGCTTTTTTTATGTCAAAATCAGCTGCCTGGATCAATTTAAGCAATATATTTTCAACATCCTCTCCAACATAGCCTGCTTCAGTTAAGGCAGTTGCATCTGCTATGCAAAAAGGCACATTTAATATTTTTGCCAATGTCTGGGCCAGCAAGGTTTTACCGCAGCCAGTTGGCCCCATTAGAAGGATATTGCTTTTCTGCAGGTCAATGTCATCTTTGCTGTTCTTCCCTTCATACTTTACTCTCTTGTAGTGATTATATACGGCAACAGATAAAACTTTTTTTGCTGAGTCCTGCCCTATTACATAATCATCTAAAGTGGAATATATCTCCCTGGGTTTGGGTAAATCTTCAAAATCAAGCTCCTTATCTTTTTCAAGCTCTTCTTCTAATATTTCATTGCATAACTCTATACACTCATTGCATACATAAACTCCTGGCCCTGCAATCAGTTTCTTAACCTGGTTCTGCGGCTTGCCGCAAAAAGAACATTTTAAAAAATTATTTTTTTCATTTTTATTCAATACTAAACACTTCCTTTACCTATTTTTTATGTATTACTTCGTCAATTATGCCATATTCCTTAGCATCTTTTGCGCTCAGTATAAAATCCCTTTCCGTATCTCTCTCAACTTTTTTAATATCCTGCCCGGTATGTTTTGCAATAATCTCATTTAAGAGAGCCCTTATCCTAACCATTTCCTTTGTATGGATTTCTACATCCATTGTTGTCCCTGTTACCCCTCCTGAAGGCTGGTGCAAAAGCACTCTTGAATTTGGCAGTGAGAACCTTTTGCCTTTTTCTCCAGCTAAAAGAAGCACTGCTGCTGCACTTGCTGCCTGCCCAATACAAATAGTTGAAACAGGGGATTTAATAAATTGCATGGTATCATAAAGGGCCATGGCAGAAGTAACCGTTCCGCCCGGGCTATTAATATAAAGTTGTATATCTTTTTCTGGGTCTTCTGCCTCTAAATGAAGCATTTGCGCCATAACAAGATTTGCTACATTATCGTCTATTCCTACACCCAGAAATATTATTCTTTCTTTTAAAAGGCGTGAATAAATATCAAAAGATCTTTCGCCTCTATTTGTTTGTTCAATTACCATTGGAACTAAATAATTATCCATAATCATCACACACCCTTTTTATTGGTTTGGCGTCCAGAGTTTTTTATCTGAACTTTTTCCCTCTGGCACATAAAGATTTTTTTCTTTTTTGCCTGGCTTTTTCTTTTTTTCTTTAACTACTTTAGCATTTTCAACAAGCAAATCAATTAAATTTCTTCTCCTGATTGAAGTAATTAGATTTTCTTTTCCCTGGGGCGTATCCAGGAAATTCTTTATTTTCTCTTTTTCCTCTTCTTTTTGGTATTTATCAATTACATTTTTCTTTTCTTTTTCTATTTCTTCTTCTTTTGGCTCTATTTTGTCTTTTTCTTTTTTCTCAAGGGCGCTAAAAAGCAAATATTCCTTTATTTCCCTTTCAGCCCTCTCCCTTAGCTGCTTATTAAAGTCAGCTTCTGACATATTTATTGCTTTTAAATAATTATCCTTGTTAACTTTTTGGGCATTTAGATTTTTTTCAAATTCTTCATCAAGCTGTTTTACCCTATTATCAACCATTGCCCTTGGCGCAGTAATATCTGCTTCAGCTATAAGCTCATCTATGATCTGCCCTATGATATTGTTCTTTCTCTGTTGTTTTTTCTGTTCAGTTAAACTATCTTTAATATCTTCCCTGAATTCTTTTTCACTTTCATAATCGCCAATATCTTTTAAGAAGTTTTCATCAATTTCAGGCATTTGCTTTTTCTTTATTTCCTTAAGCTTAACCTCAAATTCAGCTTCCTTGCCGCTAAGGTCCCTTCTCTTAATATTCTCGGGGAGCTCAAATTTAACTTTCTTTTCATCCCCCTTTTTCATTCCAATCAGGGCCTCTTCAAATTTAGGTGTCAATGTTTTAGAGCCAATCTCTAAAACAAAGTCTTCTGCCTTTCCGTCTTCAAGCTCTTTTCCATCCACCCTGCCGGTAAAATCTATAGTTACATGATCTTTCATTTCTGCAGCTTTTTCTTCATCTTCAACAGGCTCAAGAGTAGAATATTTATTCCTGATATCATCAACATAATTTTCTACCTCTTTGTCTTTTACTTCAGTTGAGAGCTCTGTTACCTCTACCCCCTTATGTTTTGGGATATCAATTTCTGGCTCTGTTGGAATAGCCATTTCTACCACTAATGGCTTGTTTTCTACTATTTGGTTAAACTCAATTTTTGGATAATCAATAGGCTTTATGCCTGCATTATTTATTATTTGGGGATATAGCTCTGATAGTGTAATGCTGGCAGCTTCATTTAAAACATACTGTTTACCGTAATTTACATCTATAACCTGATAAGGGATTTTTCCCTGCCTGAACCCA
>JAGYOJ010000126.1 GCA_018399435.1 Actinomycetota bacterium
GATTGCCAAGGCAAGATAGGTTTTCCCCGTTCCTGCAGGGCCAATTCCGAACACTACAGTATTATTTTTTATTGCTTCTATATATATTTTTTGGCCTTCAGTTCTTGGCTTTACCTTTTTTCCGCCATTTATTACAATTTGGCTATTAAAAATTTCATGTGGCTTTGCATTTGGCCGGTCTTCTAGGATTTTAATAGAATCGCCTAGTTTCTGTTCATTAATATTCTGTCCCAGGTTTATCTGTAGCGTTAAATCCTTTAAAAGCCTTATTACCTTCTCTACATTGCCCCTCCTGCCAGAAATTTCTACTTCATTTCCTAATACAAAAATTTCTACATTATATTCATTTTCTATCTGCTTTATAACCTTATCTTTGTGGCCAAGCAAGTCAGCAATAGAATGGTTTTTACTAAAATCTAATTGTATCTTTTTCTTATAAGGAGACAAAAAATCCCTCCTGTAAAATATAATTTAATTTATTATAACATTAATGATAATTTATCCGGGAGGCCAGTTAAATTTCCTTTTGCCTAAGACATGAAAATGTAGATGGTCAACACTTTGGCCGGCATCCCTGCCGGTATTGGTAACTACCCTAAAGCCTTTTTCAAGATTATAATCCTTTGCTACTTTAGCTATAGCTTTAAATAGTTCTTTTAATATGTTTTTATCTAATTGTTCTATTTCAAGAATAGAGCTTATATGAAATTTAGGAATAGCCAAAAAATGAACCGGCGCTTTTGGATCTATATCTTTAAACACCATTACATTTTCTGTTTCGTAAACAATTTTACTATCTATTTCTTTATTAGCTATTTTGCAAAAAAGACAATTAACCATAATCCCCCCATATATATTTTTGTCAAAACGAAGATTATACAACTTTTCATATAATTTACAAGCTTCATTTATTTTACCATAAATACTTTATTTATATACATATCCCCCCAAAGCCCATTTTTATACATATGGCTTGTTTTAATTTTTATTATGCTTCCCTCTTTTACCCTGCCTCTTATTTTAAAAAAAACTTTTATATAATTGCCGGAAGTTCCATAACCTATACCATTATGCTGCCTCTCGAATGCCACATCCAAAATTTTTCCAGTATTTGACTTCAAAAAGCTTTCCCTTAATTTTTTGCCAATATCTATTAATTTTCTGCTCCTGCGCTTTTTAATTATTGGCGGAATTTGCCCATCCATACTATAAGCCCTTGTGTGCTCCCTTTTTGAATATTTAAAAACATGGAGCTTTGAAAACCTTATATCTTTTACAATTTCACAAGTTTTTTTAAAATCTTTTTCACTTTCCTGCGGGAAACCAACCATTACATCAGTGGTAATAGTTAAGCCCCTAATATTTTCTGTTTTTTCTAAAAAATACTCCCTGCTGTAAGGCCTTCCCATGAGCTTTAATATCCGATTGCTTCCGCTTTGCAGAGGTATATGTAGGTGTGGAGCTATCCGCTTATTCTCCTTTATGAGATTTAACAGTTCACTGCTTATTTCATTTATCTCTATAGAGCTTAGCCTTATCCTTTTAATATTTGTATTATCTAATATATCCTCTAATAAGTTAAAAAGATTATAATCCTTTCCAAAGTCTATCCCATATTTGCCAATATGGATCCCGGTAAGGACAACCTCGCCATATCCAGCCTCTGAAGCATTATTGATATTTTCAAGAACTGTCCCGGGCAAAACACTCCTATATTTTCCCCTGACTACGGCCACTATGCAGTAACTGCAAAATTGCTCACAGCCATCCTGGATTTTTACCAGTGGCCTGGTATGCAGCCTGGGCTTTCCCTTGCTGGCAGCCTGGCTTAAATCCTCTATAGTCTGCGGTATCTTTTCCTTATCTTTATTTGGTATATACCTTACGCCTTCAGCTTTTAAAAAGCCTTTATTAAAGGCAACAAAACATCCTGTAACTATAACCATGCAGCCCTTTTTTTTAGCCCTCCTTATTATTTGCCTGGTTTTTTTATCACTTTTTGAAGTAACAGTACAGGTATTAATAATACATATATCAAAATCTTCATCAAAACTGCAATACCTAAAACCCTTGTTTACCAGCCTTGAAGCTATCCAATCACTTTCTGCCTGGTTTACCTTGCATCCCAATGTATAGATTGAAAACTTATTTCCCATGTTTTAATAAAAAATCAATGATTGACAAAAAATATATGGCTGCAGTTTCAGACCTTAGGATATTTTTGCCAAAATTTATAATTTTTGCCCCTTTTTTGATTAAGAGATTAGCTTCCCTTTCTGTAAAGCCCCCTTCCGGGCCAATTGCATAGCTAATTTTTTCTATATCTTTATCCATGAGGAAATTGGCTAAATCAACTTCTTCTTTTTTTTGGATATAAGGCATAAAAAAGATATCAAAATCTTCTGCTTTTATATTACTAATCTCAACAGGGTTTAAAACCTTGCTTACCATAGCCCTCCTGCTCTGCTTTGAGGCTGCTTTTGCAATTTTATTCCATCTTTCAGTTTTTTTTGAAATTTTTTTATTTACCACTACCCTGTCACTTATCACGGGAACTATCTCATCTATTCCAATTTCAGTTGCCTTTTGTATTATGTATTCCATAGCATTTTTTTTAATAATACTCTGAAATAGAATTATCCTTGGCAAGCTTGTCTGTATTTTTTTACTTTTTTCTATATTTAAGATAACTTTATCTTTGCCTATCTCTGCAATTTTACAAATATATATATTAGACCTGTTATCGGAAACTTCTATAATATCTCCCTGTTTTGCCCTTAAAACATTGGCCAGATGGTTAAAGCTTTCCCCGGTTAATAGGATAGAATTGCCTGAAACGTCATTGGGATTTATAAAAAAGTATGGGTAACTCATATTAAGCCAAATTATTTTTTAAAGGCATTTTTGAAGCTGGACAAGAAATTACTTGAGCCGTCCCCAACTTTTTCATCCCTGCCTTCTGCATATTTTGAAAGCAATTCTATCTCTTCCCTGCTTAACTTTTTAGGAATTTCTACCTTTATATTTACTATATGGTCTCCCCTTCTATAACCATTTAATTGGACCATCCCCTTGGCTTTAAATACTTTTTTGGTTTCAGGCTGTGTGCCCGGCTTTATAATTATCTCTTCTTCTCCGTCTAAGGTCTCTATATCAAGCTTGCATCCTAACGCAGCCTGTGCAAAAGAAATTTTGGCGTCAGATATTACATTATCTCCGTTTCTTCTAAGCGCAGGATGGGGCTTTACCCTTATATTTACATAGAGGTCGCCTGTAATAGACCCCTTTCCAAGAGAATTACCCCTGCCGGTAACCCTGAGCCTGTCTCCGTCATGTATGCCTGCAGGAATATCTACCTTTACCTTCCTCTTTTGCCTGTAATACCCATTTCCGCTGCATTTTTTACACGGGTTTCTTACAATTTTTCCCGTACCGCCGCAATTTTTACATGTTGATGCCGTAACCATGCTTCCTAAAAAAGTTTGCCTTTGGGTCTTAACCCTGCCAGTGCCTCCGCATACAGAGCAGGTAGCTATTCCGTCTTCAGTCTCACTTCCCCTGCCATTGCACTTTTCACAAATTTCATCTGCAGAATATTCAACTACTTTTTTTACACCAAAAGCGGCTTCTTTAAACTCGATAGTTGTAGATGCAGATACATCTGCACCTTTCTTTTGCCTTCTTCTAGTCCTGGAGGAAAAACCGCCCCCAAAACTGCTGCCAAAAAACATGTCAAAAATATCGCCAAATCCAAATTCTGAGAACACGCTTCCAAAATCAGATTCTTCAAATAAATTATTGCTAAAGCCAAATCTATCATATTGCGCCCTTTTATTATCATCACTTAAAACTGCATAAGCTTCTGATATCTCCTTAAATTTTTCTTCCGCACCAGGATCACCGCTATTTACGTCTGGATGATACTTATGGGCAAGCTTTCTATATGCCTTTTTTAATTCAGACTTACTGCATTCGGTTGAAACACCAAGAACTTCATAATAATCTCTTTTATTTGCCACCTAAAAAACACCTCTAATTAAATTTAATCATACTAAAAAACGATACTGCATTTTACAAAATTTTTCCAATTTTTTAAAGCTTAGGAATCTGAGGCAAAAAATTCGCTCAAGTTTACCCTAAATATGTTCAATATATTAATTATTTTAGGATAATCCATTCTTTTTGGGCCTAAAATTCCAATTGCCCCTGAAGACTTATTATGTATTTTGTATTTTGAAGCTACCAGACTTAAATCATTAATGCTGCCGTCAAAAACCTCTGAACCGATTTTAATTATAAAATCGCGGTTGCCCGGAGAATCCAATAATAATTGCATTAAAAGATATTCATTTTCAATAAATCTAAGCACTCTTCTAATTTTAGTCAAATCAATAAAATCAGGATGGTTTAGCACGCAATAAGCGCCATGCATAAAAATCCTATTATATTGCATTCCAGCATCCGCATAATCCCTTATAAGTTCTATTACATTTTTAATAAGAATTATAAGGTATGAATCACTTTTTGGGACTTCAATTAAATCCATGCCTACATCAATTATGGGCTTATCCTTAAGCTGCATATTGCAAATATTTGCAGCAGCCTGGAGATCCATGGTCGTATAAGAGCCAGGGAGCGGAAAATGCCTTTTGTAAACACGGCCTGTATCCGTAATTAAAACCATCAGGTAATTTGCTTCTTGGAATTTTAAAAGTTCAATATGCCTGAACTTGCTTTGGTTTATTGTAGGGGCTACAATCATTGAAAGATAATTGGTAAAATCAGCCAGCATTTCAGAGCTTTTCTTAAGTATTGCTTCTATTTCTAGGTCTTTGGAAAAATCAAAATTCACTGAAGGGATGGCTTCTTCTTTTTTTGATACTTCCTTGTCCATTAAATTATCGACAT
>JAGYOJ010000127.1 GCA_018399435.1 Actinomycetota bacterium
ATTAGAAAAACTTAAGAGCCTAAATCCAGAAAACCTAAAATAATTATTTTAGGTTTATTTTTCCGATTAAAAAAAGAATAAGAAGCACAATGGCTGCAGAGAAAAAGAATAGCATGCATGTAATTCAACTGCAGCCCAAATCTTTGTCTCTAATTTTATTTAATAAACATTTGCTTTGCCCATGGCTTCTATTTTTGTAGTTGCGCAAAAACTATTGTATAACCATTACAATCTTCTATAATAAATTCATCAATCCCATAATCTGTTTGATGGAGTTTCATTATTAAATTTATTTTATCTTTTATTAAATTATAATGCCTGTCTAAATTTTCAACTTCAATATAAATTACAAAAGTGCCGCCAATTTTTGCCCCCTTAAAAGCTGGTACAGCTCTACTTAAGCTTTCCCTGGACTGGAACATTATCTGTGTTTCTTCACACTGCATCATTGCCCAATCATATGGTTTTTCAGCGGGGTCTGTAGCTATAATATCAAAACAGCCCAATATATCTTTGTAAAATTTAAGTGTTTCCTCAACATTTTCAACCATTAAATTCGGAGTAATTCTTGTTAACATATTATTTCACCTTTTTCCCTTATTTTATACTAAAAAAATATAAGTTAGAATAGTTAATTTTGTAATTATTGAAACTATAAAAATAATGTTGCGTCTAACACAAAAAAATTCAAAAGGTAATATTATGGGAAAATTAAGCAAAAAAGAAATTAAAGAAATAATACCGCACAGGGAGCCATTTTTACTGGTGGATGAAATAACTAAAGTTGATCCAGGGAAAAATATAATAGGCATAAAGCATGTAAAAGAAGATGAATATTATTTTAAAGGCCATTTTCCAGGTAATCCTATTATGCCGGGGGTGCTAATGGTTGAAGCAATAGCACAAGTAGGTGCAGTTTCGCTATTAATGCTCCCAGAAAATAAAGGCAAGCTGGCATTGTTTGCAGGGATAGATAAAGTAAGGTTTAAAAAAATAGTAAAGCCTAAAGATAAACTAATTATAAATGTAGAGATGCTACAGTTCAGGAGGAGCATAGGCAAAGCTAAAGGTATTGTAAAGGTTGGAGAAAAAATTGCTTGTAGCGCAGAGATTATGTTTGCGGTAACTTAGGGAGTGAAATTATGGAAAAAACTGTATTAATGTTTCCGGGGCAAGGGTCCCAATACGAGAAAATGGGATTAGATTTTTTATTCAAAAATGAAAAATACAATAAACATTTTAATATGTGCAGCAAGAAAATTAGAGAAGATTCTATTGCCTTAATAAATAATGGCAAAAAGTTAAACCAGACAAGATATAGCCAGCCATTGATTTATACATTAAGTGCAGCAATTTATGATTACTTATCCGATTTAAATAATCTAGATGTATCTGCAGCTATTGGCCATAGCCTGGGAGAGTACAGCGCACTATATTGTTCAGGGGCATATAGTTTTAACCAGGGATTGGAGCTTGTTAATTTTAGGGCTAAAATTATGGAAGAAGAAAATAGCAACTCAAATGGAATGATGGCAGCTGTTTTAAGCAAAGATATTGAAAAAATTAAGGAAATAATAAAAAGAAGCAATGCCTATATTGCAAATTACAATGATTATTCCCAGTATGTTATTAGCGGACATAAAGAAAACGTAATAAAGGCAATAAAAGATTTAAAGGCTAATGGCATAAGAAAGGCAATACCCTTAAAGGTAAATATTGCTTCCCATTGCCCTTTAATGGAAGATGTAGCCAATAAGCTTGGCAATTACCTGTATGAAAATATTGAAATAGGGGATACTAGAATTCCATTTTATTCTTCGACAAGAAATGAATTTGTAAATAAAGATGAGATTAAATCAGCTTTGACAGAACAGTTGATAATGCCAATCAATTGGCTTGATACAGTTTTGTTTTTTCTAAATTCTGGTTATAGGGCATTTATTGAAATTGGCCCAAAAAAGGTTTTGTCTAATTTAGTAAAAAGAATTTCCAAAAAAGAAAAAAAAGAAGTTAAAATTTTTAATACCGATACATTAGAAGATATAGGTTTATTAAAAAAATATTTAGAGGGGGCTTAATATACCGATGAGACTAAAGGATAAAATTAGTATTGTCACAGGGGGAGCAAGGGGAATAGGAAAAAAAATTACAGAGTATTTGTTAAAGGAAGGCTCTATTGTTTATTTTTTTGACATAAATGATGAAGAAGGCAAAAAAACAGAAAATGAATTTGCTAATAAGTTCGGCAAAGATAATGTCTATTATTTCAATGTAGATATTACAAATGAGGATAATGTAAAAAAATCAATTTCTAGAATTACAGATGACAGGTATTCAATAGACATACTTGTTAATAATGCAGGAATAACCAAAGATAATCTAATTTTAAGGATGCAGCTAGATGATTGGAAAAAGGTAATAGAAATAAATTTAACCGGAGCTTTTGTATGTACAAAGCATGTTGTTAAAAGCATGCTTAAGAGCAGGCAAGGAAAGATTATAAATATTTCTTCTATAGTTGGAGTGCATGGAAATGCAGGGCAGTGCAATTATTCTGCATCTAAGGCTGGGTTAATTGGCTTTACCAAGTCTATTGCAAAAGAGCTGGCAGGAAGAAATATACAGGTTAATGCTATAGCTCCTGGCTATATTGATACGGAAATGACAAAAAAATTAAGTGATAAGGTAAGGGATAAATTAATTGAATTAATTCCAAGCAAAAAATTAGGGACAGTTGATGATATTGCAAAAGTAGTATTATTTTTAGCTAGCAAAGATTCTAATTATATTAATGGTTTTGTGGTAAATATTGACGGGGGGATGGGTATCTAATTAGAGAGAGGATAAATATGATAGACAAAAGAGTAGTTATAACTGGAATGGGTATTATAACTTCATTAGGATTAACAGTGGAAGAATTCTGGGAAAACCTCAAGAATGGAAAATCAGGGATTAGCGGAATTGAAGGTTTTAAGCTGGATAAAATTAAATCAAAAATAGCATCCCAGATTAAAAATTTTAACCCGTCTGACTATATAGACAGGAAACAATCAAAAAGGATGGACAAGTTTGCACAATTTGCTGTTGCCGCGGCCTCTAATGCTTTAAAAGACAGCAATCTAAAAGTTGGGGAAAATAATGCATTTGATATAGGCGTATATATTGGAAGCGGCGTTGGGGGATTGATGACTTTAGAAGAGCAGCATACAAGGCTTATTGAAAAAGGCGCAAACCGCGTAAGCCCCTTTCTTATTCCAATGATTATAAGCAATATGGCAGCTGCACAAGTTTCAATTATGAGTGGTGCAAAGGGCCCTGTCAGCACTACAACTACGGCATGTGCTGCAGGCTCTAATGCGATTGGGGATGCTTTTGAAATAATTAGGCGTGGAGATGCTAAAGCAATGATATGCGGGGGGAGTGAAGCTCCCATAACTCCATTAGGGATGTCAGGATTTTCTAATATGAATGCGCTTTCTACAAGGAATGATGAGCCCCAAAAAGCCTCAAGGCCATTTGACAGGGATAGAGACGGTTTTGTAATGGGTGAAGGTTGTGGTATTTTAATATTAGAGGATTTAGAGCATGCTTTAAAAAGAGATGCAAAAATTTATGCAGAAATGTTTGGGTATGGTTTATCGGGAGAGGCATATCATATGACTGCATTAGAAGAATCAGGCAAAAATGTAGCAAGATGCATGACAAATTGCATTAATGAGGGAAATATTGGTCTGGGAGATATCGATTATATAAATGCCCATGGGACTTCTACCCCCCTTAATGATATTGTGGAAAGCAATGCCATAAAAGGGCTTTTTTCTGATTATTTGGATAATATAAATATTAGCTCTACAAAATCAATGACCGGCCATTGCCTGGGAGCAGCAGGCGCTATTGAAGCAGTTGCTTCGATTTTGGCAATTGTAAATAATATAGTTCCGCCTACTATAAATTTAGACAATCCTGATGAAAAATGTAGTGAGCTAAACTATACGCCTAAAGAAAGCGTGGAAAAAGAAATTAATATTGCTCTTTCAAATTCTATGGGGTTTGGCGGACACAATGTTTGTTTAGGTTTTAAAAAATGGAAAAAATAAAATGTAAAAAATGTAAAAAAGATATAGATAAAGAAAAATTTGTCTTAAATTATAATGTATGCCCGGATTGTAATTACCATGGTTATGTAAATGCCAGGGAGAGGCTTCAAATAACTGTAGATGAAGACAGCTTTGTTGAGCTAGGGTCTAGCCTAAGCCCAAAGGACTTTTTAAATTTTTATGATTTAAGAAAATATAAAGAGAGGCTTGAAGAAGCAAAATTAAAGTCAGGCTTAAGTGAAGCCATTTTAGTTGGAGAAGCAATGATAGAAGGCAATCCTGTATCAATAGGGGTAATGGATTTTAGGTTTATGGGTGGGAGCATGGGAAGCGTTGTGGGCGAAAGGATAAAATTACTGGTAAACAATAGTATCGAGAAAGGCATTCCCCTGCTAATCTTTTCAGCCTCTGGGGGTGCAAGGATGCAGGAAGGAATAGTATCGCTTATGCAAATGGCTAAAACAGTTTCTGCAATAAACAGGCTAAAGGAAAAAAGAATTCCCTATTTTACAATTATTACTAATCCAACCACGGGTGGGGTTAGTGCTAGCTTTGCAACAGTAGCAGATATTATTATTGCAGAGCCCGGGGCCTTATTTTGTTTCGCAGGGCCAAGGGTGGTTGCCCAAACCATAAAGAAGCATTTACCAGATGATTTTGGCTCTTCAGAAAGGAATCTTAAAAATGGGCAAGTGGATATGATTGTTTCAAGGGAAGATATACCAGAAACTTTGTCAAAACTAATAG
>JAGYOJ010000128.1 GCA_018399435.1 Actinomycetota bacterium
CGAAAATAAAGATAGAATCCTTTAAAGAATTAACTATAAATGAAGATCAGTTATTATTTTTTGTCTCGGCTCTGGGAATTGAGGTTAAAAGTGATTAAAATATACTGCTTCCTGTCATTTCTTTAGGCTTTTCAATATTTATCAAATCAAGAATAGTTGGAGCTATATCACAAAGCTTAAACTCTTTTTCTTTTTGCCTAAAACTTTTTAATTTTTCATCAGTTAAAATAAAAGGCACCAGAGATGTTGTATGTTTAGTGATAGTACATTCCTTTTCAAAATCATACATCTCTTCAGCATTTCCATGGTCAGCAGTTATTAAGGCAATCCCTCCTATATCAAGCAATTTATCAACTACTTTGCCGACACATTGGTCTACTGCTTCCACAGCTGAGACTGCTGCATCCAAAAAGCCTGTATGCCCTACCATATCTGGATTTGCATAATTTAATATTATCACATCATAAAAATTCTTCCCAATTTCCTTAATTACAGTATCAGTAACCTCATATGCACTCATTTCAGGCTTTAAATTATAGGTTGCAATTTTAGGCGAAGAGATGAGAATCCTGTCTTCCCCTTCATTAGGCTTTTCAACACCGCCATTAAAAAAGAAAGTAACATGTGCATATTTTTCTGTCTCTGCGATCCTTAACTGCCTTAAACTATGAGCCGCAAGAACTTCTCCCAAAGTATTTTTAATCTTATTTGGGGGAAAAGCTATAGGGGCATCAAAAGTCTTGTTATACTGGGTCATGCAAACAAAAAATACCTTAGGGGGCTTTTTGCCCCTGTCAAATTTATCAAAATCTCGGCCTATAAAAGCCCTCGTAAGTTGTCTTGCCCTATCTGGCCTGAAATTAAAAAATATTATTGAATCCCCATCTTTTATTTTTGCTTTTTCACTATTTTTAACTTTAACATTAGCCGGTATTACAAATTCATCATCAATATCATTATTATAAGAATTTTGAACCAATTCCTCTGCGCTTTCAAATTCCGCAGCCTGCCTGTGAGCTAAAGCATCATATGCTTTTTTAGTCCTATCCCAACGGTTATCCCTATCCATTGCATAATATCTGCCACTAACTGTAGCTATTTCGCCAATATTTTCATTTTCTTTTAAAATATTATTTACTTCTTTTAAATAAGGGATTGCGCTCCTAGGCGGTACATCCCTTCCATCTAAAAATGCATGGATATATAAATTTTTAATATTTTTATCTTTTGCAAGCTTAATTAATGCCTCCAAGTGGCTTAAATGGCTATGTACGCCTCCGTCAGAAACTAAGCCCATTAAATGGAGTGAACCACTGTTTTTATTTGCTTTACCAATAGCTTCATCAAATAACTTATTCTTAAAAAAACTTTTATCTTCTATAGCCTTGTTTATTCTTGTATATTCCTGATAGACAATTCTTCCGGCACCAATATTAAGGTGCCCTACTTCTGAATTCCCCATTTGACAATCGGGCAATCCAACTGCTTCGCCTGAAGCATTGAGCTTGGTATTGGGATATATTTTAAAATATCTATCCATATTAGGAGTCTCGGCTAAATAAATAGCATTCCCTTCTTTATTTTCTGATAAACCCCAACCATCTAAAATAATTAAACACACTGGTTTTTTTAATTGTCTCTTAATCAAAACATCTCCTCATCCATATAATTTTATGGATTTTTCAATTTTTAAATATAGAACTAATAATTAATAATAGCTAAAAAATCATCAGCTTTAAGGCTTGCTCCTCCAACAAGTGCGCCATCAATATCTGATTTAGCCATCAATTCCGTTATATTATGGGGCTTAACACTGCCTCCATATTGTATCCTCACTTTTTCTGCAACATCTTCATTATATAAATTTGCCAACTTCTTCCTAATAGCTTTGCACATATTATTTGCATCATCAGAGGTGGCAGTTTTGCCAGTGCCGATAGCCCATATTGGTTCATAAGCAATAGTTAATAATCCTATATTTTTTTCTTCTATGTCTTTTAAGCAATTATCCAGTTGACCCAATACATAATCTTCTGCTTTTCCGCTTTCCCTAATTTCTAATTGCTCACCAACACATAATATAGGTTTTAATTCATTATTAAAGGCAGCCTTTATTTTTTTATTAATATCTTCATCTTTTTCATTAAATATTTCTCTTCTTTCGCTATGGCCCAATATTACATATTCAACATTTAAAGCTTTTAGCATAATGGGAGAAACCTCGCCTGTATATGCGCCGCTTTCTTCAAAATACATGTTTTGTGCACCTAATTTTATATCAATTTTATCACCCTCAATCACTGTCCCTACAGACCTTATTGCAGTAAAAGGAGGGCAAAAAGCTACCTCGCAATTATTCTTATTTTCATAATTGAACTTAAAATCATCAAAAAATTGAATAGCCTCTATATGGGTCATATTCATTTTCCAATTGCCTGCTATAAAAGGCTTTCTCATTAAAATCATCTCCTCTATTTATCCATTAATACCGCAACGCCGGGAAGCTCTTTCCCTTCCAGTAATTCCATTGAAGCTCCCCCACCGCTTGAAACATGTGAAAATTTTCCAGATAAATTATATTTTTTAATTGCTGCAAGAGTATCTCCGCCGCCAACCACCGTGATAGCAGAGCTTTCTGCAATAGCTTTTGCTATTGCTTTGGTTCCCTTTTCGAATTTTTCCCATTCAAAAACCCCAACAGGCCCGTTCCAGAAAATAGTTTCAGATTTTTCTATCTCTTTTTCAAAAAGTTCTATGCTTTTATCGCCGATATCTAATCCCATCCAGTCTACTGGTATTGATTGAACAGGAACAACTTTCTTGTCAGCATCTTTGTCATATTCACTAGCTATAACAATATCTATTGGCAATAAGAAGTCCACATTATTTTTTTCTGCAAGTTTTAGCATTTCTTTAGCATAATCTATTTGTTCATCTTCACAGATAGATTTGCCTATTTCAAAACCTTTAGCCCTGTAAAATGTGTAACTCATTCCGCCTCCAAGTACCAGGCTATCAACCTTACCGAGCAAATTTTTTATAACCTGTAATTTATCTGAGACCTTGCTCCCGCCAAGAATAGCTAAAAACGGCCTCCTGGGAGATTCCATTACAGAAGTTAAAGTATCCACCTCTTTTTGCATAAGGAACCCTGCCACGGCCGGCAAATACTTAGGCACACCTGCAACTGAAGCATGAGCACGGTGGGCAGCTCCAAAAGCATCATTTACATAAATATCTGCTAAAGAAGCCAAGGATTTTGAAAAAACAGAATCATTTGATTTTTCTCCCGGGTTAAACCTTAAATTTTCCAATATTACAATATCCCCGTAATCCATATCATTTTCAATATAATCCTTAACTTCTTCTGAATATGTTTCATCAAACTTTTTAACTTTCTTGTCTATTAGCTTTTCCAGCTCTTTAGCAGCTGGATCCAGCCTAAATTTATCAACAACTTTTCCTTTAGGCCTCCCAAGATGGGACATTAATATAATTTTAGCATCATTATCCATCAAGTAATTAAGAGTATCTAAAGATAATTTAATTCTGGTATTATCCACTACATTAAGGTTTTCATCTAAAGGCACATTATAATCAACCCTGACTATCACTTTCTTGTTTTTAACTTCAATATCTTCTACAGTTTTTTTATTAAACATTACAATCACCCATTCCTAATTTAAAAATCATACTTTTTATTTATTTCATCAAGAACTTGAATAAGTCAAAGCACCTGCAAGAATAACCCCATTCATTATCGTACCAAGTCATAACTTTTATCAAATTATCTTTTTTCATTGTGCTTGGAGCATCAAAGATTGAAGAATAAGGGTTACCAATAATATCTACTGATACCAAAGGCTCTTCTGAATATTTAAGAATACCTTCAAAATTGGATTGCTCTGAAGCTTTTTTTACAGCTGCATTTATCTCTTCTGCCGAAGCATCTTTTTCTAAATTAACAACCAGGTCAATTATAGATCCAACAGGTACTGGGATTCTTAAAGCAAGGCCATCAAGCTTGCCATCAAGTTCGGGTATAACTAAACCTATTGCCTTAGCTGCCCCTGTAGAAGTTGGTATAGATGACATTGCAGCAGCTCTTGCCCTTCTTAAATCTTTATGAGGTAAATCCAACAGTTTTTGGTCATTAGTATAAGCATGAACAGTAGTCATAAAACCATTTTGTATTCCAAATTCATCATTTAAAACTTTACAAACTGGAGCAAGGCCATTGGTAGTACATGAAGCATTAGAAATAATATTATGATTATCTTTATCATAAGATTCGTGGTTAACACCTAATACTAAAGTAATGTCTGCGCCTTTGCCTTTCATTGGAGCAGAAACAATCACTTTTTTAGCACCTGCATCAATATGCTTTTTAGCATCCTCTCTTGTCCTAAATATGCCAGTAGATTCAAGAACTACATCTACATCCATATTTCCCCATGGAAGCTGAGCTGGATCCTTTACTGAGAGAACTTTCATCTTATTATTGTCTACTATTAAAGAATCCCCTTCTGTTTTTACTTCTTGGTCTAAAACTCCGTAAACAGAGTCATATTTCATTAGATGGGCCAGTGTCTCTGCATCAGTTAAATCATTGATTGCAACAAAATCAACTTCATTTTCCTTATCATATTTTAATGCAGCCCTTAGAGTTTGCCTTCCTATTCTACCAAATCCATTAATTGCAACTTTTATTGCCATCTTTCCTCCTTATTTATTGTTTTTATTTCACATTTTAACAAAATTCTTTAAGCAAATTAGTTTCTTTTT
>JAGYOJ010000129.1 GCA_018399435.1 Actinomycetota bacterium
CTAGCATGGCAAGTAAAAATATTGCTATAATTATTGCTATTGATTTGCCAAGTTTTTGTTTCATTTATCCTCCTTGAATATTTACAAATTTTCATAGATTTCTAATGTTTTTTTTGCTGTCTTTTCCCAGCTAAACCTTTTTATATTTTTATATCCTTTTTCTATTAATTCTTTTCTTCTGTATCCTTTCTCTAATAAAGCCAGGGCAGCTTTAAAAATTTCTTCTTCCTGGTAAGGGTCAACCATTATAGCTGCATCCCCTGCTACTTCAGGCATTGAAGAGATATTAGAGGTTATTACCGGAACCCCTGATGCCATGGCTTCAAGTATGGGCAACCCAAAACCTTCATAAAGAGACGGATATAAAAAGAGTTTTGCCTGCCTGTATATAAAAGGCAATTCGTCTTCTGGTATGAAGCCTAAAAATTTTATCTTTTCTTCAATATTTTTTTCTTTTACTTTCTGATAAATTTCAGTATTTTTCCAGCCCTTGCCCCCAGCGCAAACCAGCTTCAAATTTTTATATTTTTCCCTTTTTATAATCTCGCTAAATGCCCCTATAATCCTTATAAAATTTTTTCTGGGCTCAATTGAAGAAACACATAAAATATAGTCAAAACCTATACTATATTTTCTGATAATCTCTGTTTTTTTATCTTTGCCATTATCTTTGCTAAATTTTTCATCCACTCCAAGATATATTACCTTAAGTTTTTCTTCAGGCACGTGAAAATATTTTTTTACATCTTTTTTTGTTTGGCTTGAATCACAGATAATAATTTCAGGCCTTGAATTTAGGTAAACCAGATTCCTTAATACCAGTTCATAATTTTCTTTGGTATGGTACTGGGGAAAGAACAAAAAGCTTAAATCATGGACGGTCACCACAAGCTTGGTATTGAAAAATTCAGGTATCATGTAAGCTGTGCTATGTATTATGTCTACATTGCCCAAGATCTCTTCCTTTTTTTGTATGGAAGAGTTATTCCATTTCCTTTTTAGGAGCCAGGTTGGAAGCTTTATTTGGGAAAATTCTAAATTATCACTGCTAAATTCAGAAAGTTTTTTTTCATCTTTCCATTTCTCAGGAAAACAGTTATAGAAATAGCTATAAGCTGTGTAGCTATTTCTATCATCAATTTTTATTAAATTTTTTAAAAGGTTGTAGGCATATATGCCTATGCCGCCAGATAAGTCAAAATACCTTGATACATCTATCCCTATCTTCATTGCTTTTTAATTATGCCTTCTACTACTTTATTAAAATCTTGTATCCTTTTTTTCCAGGTATATTTTTTTATCACCTTATTATACCCGTCTTCTCCCATCTGCTGCCTTAAGCTAGGGTTTTTTAATAATTTTATTATATATTCTGCCATCATTGACTTATCGCCAAAGGGGACAAGAAAACCATTTTTGCCATCTTCTATTAACTCCATTACCCCGCTGCAGAATGCCCCGATAACAGGCTTTCTGTATAGCCAGGCTTCAGGATATGTTAGGCCAAAGGATTCAGATTTTGAGGCCATCACAAAAACATCACAGGCATCAAGTGCATCTTTTTTTTCTTGCTCTGTAACATAATTTAGGATAATTGTATTTTTAAATACTTCAGCATCCTGGGCCAGGAGATAGGCTTCAAAATCCTTAAGTATCTGCCCTATCAGTACAAGTTTGGCTTCTATTCCCTTTTTCCATAATATTTTCATGGCTTCTACTGCATGGTGGGTGCCCTTGTCATGGGTTTGCGTTGATATTTGGAGCACCATTGGACAGCTTATCCCGTATTTTTCCCTAAAGCTTTTACCTTTTCCCCCAATGGTTTCGCTAATATAAAGTCCTATGCCTGCAGTCTTTATTTTGCCCCCATCAAAGCCAAAGTCTAAAAGCCTTTGTTTTTCCATATCTGTCTCAGTTAAAATCAGGTCGCTTTTTTCTAAAATTTCTTTGCTCCTGCCATTAAAAAATAGCTCAAAGGCTTCTTTGGAGTTTGGCTGGCCAAAATGCATTAGTGGAACGCAGATAAAAGGAATCTTTTTTCTTTTTGCATACATTAGCGCAGGATATATTAGATAATAATGGGGAAACACTCCCCCGATTACAAAATCATATTTTTTAGGCAATTTATTTATAAAAGAGAGGTAGCCATAGTAGCCGGGAAGAAATATATGGGGCAGGCCTATCACTTGCTTTATGTACCTTCCTGGCAACTTGGCAAATAGTTTTAAGAGATTATTTTTATTGGGGGGATGAAAAATTGAAAATCTCCTTATATTTATATTGCCTAATCTTGTATTTTTCTCTTTTACATACCTTCTGTCTGGATAATGGAAAAAGTCATTATCCCAGACATTGGTAGTAAATACATCTACAGCATATCCCATTTTTTCAATTTCTTTTGCCCACTTTAAAAACAGCCTTTCAGCTCCCCCCATGAAGGGATAGAACCTGTGCACTGTCATCAAGCATTTTTTCTTTTTTTTCATTGCCTTACTATATTGGATTTATCATCAAGTATTGCTAGCTCTGCTACAAATAAGTCCTGGAAGCTTTCATTGCTTCCCTCAATTTCTAAACTTAAGCTAAAGCTGCCGTTCTCTATTGGCATATCTGGTATTTCAATAGTTTCAGTTACCCAGCCCTGCTTTAGGGTAATTGTAGCGAAATAATTTTCAAAAATTAAATTTAGGTATCTTTTTTCTTCCTGGCTGTTGCGGTAATGGATCTGGAAAAGGTAGCTTTTACCTTTATCGTAATTTAAGCTAAATTTGCACTCTGCCCTATTAAAAATATAGCGGCCCCTGGGTATTGAATTTATAATATTTGTCCAGCCGCTTCCCAGGCCCTTGTCATTTATTCCCATTAAAATCCTGTTTGTAACTTCTCCATAAGTTTTAAATCCAGGCTTTATTATATCTATAAATTCTAAATTTATATTCCTTGTTGCTGACTTGCTATAGCTTTTGTGCAGCATTTCCCACCAATTTTTCTTTTTTGCTTTTTTCCTAAATATTATTTTTTTAAATACATAAAAAGGGTAGCGCAGTAAAAATATCAAATATACATATAATTCCCTGAAAAAATTTGTAAAATCAAGCCTTTTTATTAAAGGAAGCATGAAATCATTAAATTCATATCTTGTAATTTTTGGAAAAATTCTGGTTACAAAAGAAAGGGGGAAATTTTTTAAGATAAAGATAAAACGTGACCTTTTAAGGTAGAAATGTTTTTTTGTAGAAAAAATGCCCAGCGAGGCTGAAAACTTATGATATATTACCGCATCATCTACATAATCAACAGTAAAATCTGTATATTTCCATGTCCTAAAGCAAAGATCGCTGTCTTCATAATACATGAAATAATCATTGTCATATAAGCCAATCTGGGCAAATACTTCCCTTTTTACAAGTGTAGCAGAGCCCGTAACTGCAAGGACAGGCCCGCTTTCTGTTTTTGTTTCTTTATCCAGGTCAAAAAAATTTCTATCCCAGCCATATCCAAAGTAATTTATATTAACGCCAGTGCTGTTTATATATTTTGGCCAGTGGTACAGTAGAATTTTGCCGCTTAGTATTCCAGCCTTTGGATTGACCTTGCTGTAGTCTATGAGGTTTTTTACCCAGTGGGCATCTAGCCTTATGTCATTATTAAGTATTCCAAAAAAATCAATATCTTTATCACTGGTCTTTAGCTTAAGCACTTTATTTATTGCTTTTCCAAATCCAATATTTTTCTTGTTTTCTATAAGCTCTATATCGGGGTAATCCTCCCTTATATAGCTTGCGCTTCCATCCCTTGAATTATTGTCTATTACAATTAATTTATAATTTTGGTAACTCTGATTCTTTATTGAATTGATGCATTCTTCTAAGTGCGGCTTCCCATTGTAGTTTATAATTATTAATGCAACTTTAGGATCATTCATTTGCTTTCAGGATATTTATTTTAGAATTCAGGTCTGCTATGCCTTCAGCTTTTTCATTTTTTATTACATTTACAGTAAGCATATTGTTTACCCAATCACAATAAGTTTTTGAATCCTTGTATCCAACTGCCGGTGTCACGTAATAATTCCCCCCGATCAGGTTTACTTTAAATATGAATTCTACTTTTAGGCTATCGCCTTTCTTAAATACACCAGTTTTTATGTTATTGGTCCTTGTATTTGTGCCATATACAATATTTTCCTTAAAATCAGTTATCCTTAATCCAAATATCGGTTTTTCAACTTTTTTGCTAAATTCAATATCCAGGGCAATTTTAACTTCATCTCCGTATTTGCAGTAATCTATTTTTTTATTGTTTTTATCTAAAAGCTGTATATTTTTAATCTTTGCATCGCCTGAGCCAAACCTTTTTATGTTTTGTTCAGAATCAAGGCGGGAAAGCTTTTCAATGTCTTCTGCTTCCACCACTTTTCTATTGCTTTCTATAACGCTTTTAAAAATCTTTTTTCTTTCCTCTTTTTGCTGCTCTGTAGCCCTTTCTTTTTCAAGCTCTTCCACAAAGGCCCTGTACTGGCTTACCACCCTAATAGGATTGCCTTCATCAACAACTTTTCCGTCTTTTAGGAATGCAACCCTGCTGCATAAATCTGATATGGTCTCCAAATCATGGGACACTATTATGATTGTCTTTCCCCTCTTCATTATGTCATATATTACCTTATAGCATTTAGCCTGAAATGACTGGTCCCCTACTGCTAAAACCTCGTCCACTAAAAGTATATCCGGGTCTACATTTATTGCTATTGAAAAGCCTAATCTCATATACATTC
>JAGYOJ010000013.1 GCA_018399435.1 Actinomycetota bacterium
TTATGTTGCCGGATTTTTAACTAGTTTCTTTTCTCTTTCTGCAGCAATTTATTATTTAAATAAATTAAGCCCCTACTTAAGATTTTTCTTCTCTGGAATTTTATTATATTTTTTTATTTGCAATAAAAGCATGATCTCTCACTTCAATAATATCTATAGGGAAATTAAATTCAAAAATATTAAAAATTTAAGGCTAGAAGTCTCAAAAGTTGTTAGCAGGTCGACTACGGAGATGGGATTTACAGACCTTACAAGGAGCTCTGTTGAGAGCATTGCTGAAAATACGTCAGACGGCCTCATTGGTCCATTATTTTATTATTTTATAGGGGGCATTCCAATGGTTGTATTATATAAAGCAGTTAATACTTTAGATTCAACTGTTGGTTATAAAAATGATAGGTATTATGATTTTGGCTTTTATTCTGCTAAATTTGATGATATTCTAAATTATATTCCATCAAGGGTCACAGCTTTTCTTGTATCCATAATTAGTTTTACAGTAGGCGGAAACTTTAAGAAAACAAGTGAAACAATAAAAAAGTATGCAAGAAAACATGAAAGCCCAAATAGTGGTTTTCCTGAATCTGCTTTTGCTGGCGCGCTTGGCTTAAGATTTGGAGGAATTAATTATTATTTTAACAAAAAAGTTTTTTTACCATATATCGGCGAAAAGAAAAAGGAATTTGAAGCAATTGATATAAAAAATGCATTAAAATTGTCAATAATTTCTACTTTATTTTTACTGGCATTAATTATTACAATATACATAGGAATTTATTTTATAATCAAAGGAGTAAATTGAAAGTCACGGTTTTAGGCGCAGGCTATATGGGGAGTGCAGTAACTTTCCCTTTGTCACAAAATAAGATTGAAGTAAATTTATGGGGAACCTGGTTAGATGATGAGATTATTGACTTTTGTGAAAAGTCAGAACACCCCAAATTGCAAAAAGAGCTTAATCCAAATATAAATTTTTTCCGTTCCAGGGAACTGGAAAAAGCCTTGCACGAGGCAGATGCAATATTTATTGGTGTATCAAGTGAAGGGTTTTTGCCCGTATATAGAAAATTGCTTAAATGCATTAAGGGGAGTATACCAATATTTACCTTAACCAAAGGCCTGATAGAGGAGGCGGGCGATATTTTTACAATATCTTCAATTGCTGAAAAAATTTACAATAAAAATATTGGTAATGATTTTATATGGACTTCTATTGGCGGGCCAGTGAAGGCTGTAGAATTAGCTTATTTCGTTCCTACTTTTAGCATATATGCTTCTAAAAATAAAAAAGCTAAACAGATAAGCAACAATTTTAATACAGAATATTATAATATCAGGCAATCTGATGACGTATTAGGTGTGGAATTGTGTTCTGCATTTAAAAATGTTTATTCTGTAAGCCTTGGAATATGCGACGGCCTTTATAAAAATTATAAGGAAGGCCAGTACCATAACTTTAGTTCGATATTATTTAACCAGGGAGTAAAAGAAATTTCAGAAATAGTCAAGAATTTTGGTGGAAAAGTTTCAACTGCTTTTAACTTAGCCGGTATTGGCGATTTATATGTTACTTCCCAATCAGGGAGGAATAGAAGGTTTGGGGAGCTAGTCGGTAGGGGGGTAAAGGCAGACGAAGCTTATCACGGCATGCTTCTAGAAGGAGACATAGCAGAAGGATATAGAACATTAAATCTAGGCCATAAATTTGTAAAGCAGCAAAGCCTTTTGAAAAAGACTCCGCTGCTTAATTCTCTTTATAATATAATGTATAATTTTTATGATCCAGAAAGGGAATTACTCAATTTATTAAAAATAATTAAGTAAATTATTCAACTCTGCTTTCTCTCAGCCTAAATAACTCAGGCATATATTTACTTATAAGCTGTTCCATCTCTGCATCGCCTATAACGGTAGTCCTGTTATTATTTTCATATTCATTATCTACCCATTCCTTAATTTTTTTGACTCTTTCATCCTTTTTATCTATTTTTTGGTCTTCCCTTAAAAAGAAATAATTGTTAAGCCAAGCAGCTATTCCAGCTAGGCCTGAATGGGCATTTATTACAACCGTGGGAGGTTTGCCTAAAATCTCTTTTGTATCAAATATGTTATAGATTTCTTCGTTTTTCAACAAGCCATCTGCATGTATGCCTGCCCTTGTTGAATTAAATGCTCTTCCCACAAAAGGAGTTCTTGGAGGAATTTCATAATTAAGTTCAGTTTCAAAAAACTCAGCAATCTCTGTTACTGCTTTGAGGTTCATGCCAAAATCCTCCCCTTTTAATTGGGTAAATTCAATAACCATCGCCTCAAGAGGCGTATTTCCAGTTCTTTCACCAATCCCCAACAAGGAAGTATTAACTGATGCTGCGCCGTAAAGCCATGCTGTAACAGCATTAGAAACTGCTTTATAAAAATCATTATGCCCATGCCATTCTAACCATTCAGAAGGTACTTCTCCATAGTTAACTAATCCATATATAATTTGTTGCACGCTTCTGGGCAGGGCAACGCCCTCAATAGAAACTCCTAATCCTAAGGTATCACAAGCCCTTATTTTAACCGGAGTCTTAGCTTCCCTTGCAAGCTCCATTAACTGATTGACGAAGGGCAATACAAAACCATAAAAATCTGCCCTTGTGATGTCTTCTAGATGGCATCTAGGTATAATGCCAGCTTCCAATGCATCACTTACTACGCCGAGATAATTTTTTGCAGCTTCTGATCTATTCATATTTAATTTTTTAAAAATATGGTAATCAGAACAAGAAACTAAAATGCCAGTTTCTTTTATTCCTAGATCTTTAATAATTTCAAAGTCTTCTTTACGGGCCCTAATCCATGAAGTTATTTCAGGATACTCATATTCTTTCTCCATACATTTGTAAATTGCTTCCTTATCCTTTTTTGAATATACAAAGAATTCTGATTGTTTTATTACCCCAGCGCCATTATCTAATTTATGCAACAAATCAAAAATTTTAGATATTTGATCCACTGTGTAAGGGGATCTTGCCTGTTGGCCATCCCGGAAAGTCGTATCAGTTATATTTAATTTTTCAGGAATATTCATAGGCACAGTCCGGTGGTTAAAAACAATTTTTGGTATTTGGCTATAAGGATAAAAATTCCTAAAGAGGTTTGGCTCTTCAACATCCCTAAAACTATATTCGATTTCTAGCATTCTGCTTTTTTTATTATATTTGACATTTTTACTCATCTTATGCTCCTTATATATTTAAATATTTAGTGGTGGTTTTGATATTTTACCAAAAATTAAAAATTTTAGATAGTATTAAAAATTTTTTAAATATTTTTTTACATTTTTCAATTATTTGGTAAATTTTATTAAATATTTAAAAATTATGGTAATTTTTGTAATTATTTAATATAAATGGCTAAAAAATAAATAATTTTTTAAATTATTTACAAAGCCTTCTGGCGCTGGCAAAAGATAGACCAGCATTTTAAAAATAAGGCACTCTTTAATGTTTGTAAAAATTAATGCTTATAATAATGCGTGGATTTCTAATAGTTGAAATTTCTTTTAGATTTGAAGCCCATTATCTTTGAAGGCAATAAGCTATATCCGGTCTAAAAGTTCTAGTATAAAGTCTAATAAGTAGGCAAACATAACTTGAACTTCTTCCCAAAGCACTCATTATTTATTAGCTTGAATTAATGAAGCCTTGCTGAAGCAATTAAAATATTTACAGTAGAGGGAAAAATAAATTAAGTGCTACAATAATTGTAATGGTAGCACTATTGTTATAAAATGGGTTCTTAAAGGGGGTAACATGAAAAAAAATTATAGGAAAAATATTGACAAATTAATTAAAAAAAATGATCTCAGGGGGCTATTAGAAATATCAGCCCAATTTCACGGCCATATTTGTAGCAATTCTGCTTATGGTGTTAAAGCTGCCTGTTATGCAATGAGAAAGATGGGAACAGGAAATACGGGGATGGAAGAAATACTTGCAATAGTAGAAACCAATAATTGTTTCAGTGATGGCATACAAGCAATTAGCGGCTGCACATTTGGCAATAATAGTTTAATTTTTAAAGATTTAGGCAAGACAGCAGTAACTTTTTTAAAAAGGGATATAAAAAAAGGGCTAAGAATTAGTTTAAAAAGGGATTTCCAAGACACAAGAAAAAAAGCTTATCCTGAAGCTTTTGAATTATTTAAAAAAATAGTTAAAGAAAGGCAAAAGGTAAGCCAAAAAGAAAAAGATAAATTTTACAGCTTATTTGAAGAAATGGCGCTAAAAGAGCTGGAAGTGCCTATAAAAGAAATGTTTGATATTAAAGAAAAAGAAATCCTAACTCCAGAATTTGCCCCCATACATGAATCTGTTAATTGTAGTGTATGTGGTGAAAATATTATGGAAAGCCGGGCTACAGTAGTAAGGGGGGAAAATGTTTGTTTAGAATGTGCCGGGAAGCAATATTTCTTTTTAGATGGTTCCGGAATAAAAGTTTCTAAAGAAAGGGCAAACTAGTGAAAATTTTTAAAATCTTTATTTTTTTAATATTGTCATTTTTAATTTTATTTGTTTTTTCTTGCCAAAAGGCTGAAAATGATGTTCCTGGTTCAAAAATTATTATTGCCGATACTACAGGGGATTGGGGATTCCCTTCGCCGTATGGAATGTATTCAAGGGGGCCTGGTTATATAAGGATGAGCTTAATATTTGATACTCTGGTATGGAAAGATATAGGCGGCACCTTTATTCCAGCCCTTGCTAAAAAATGGGAATATAATAATATTGATAAATCATATACTTTTAGTTTAAGGGAAGATGTTTTTTGGCATGATGGAAATGAATTTAATGCCGATGATGTAGTTTTTACTTTTAATTATATAAAAGATAATCCCTGGGTATGGGTAGATCCGGAAATTATTAAAGAAGTTGAAAAAATTAATGACTTTAGCATAAAAGTATATTTAACTGAAAAGTATGCACCTTTTGTTTCTAATATTGCAGCAACATTGCCAATCATGCCCGAGCATGTATGGAAAAATATTGCTGAGCCTAAACAATTTAAAACAGAAGATGCCTTGATTGGTACTGGCCCTTATAAGCTTTTAGATTATAGCCAGGGAGAAGGGACTTATTTATTTGAGGCTAATAAAAATTATTATTTAGGTGAGCCTTGCTATAGCCAGATTGCTTTTACAAAAAATAGCCAGGAAAGCATACCTTCTTTACTGAAAGCTAATAATCTTGATACTGGGCCAATACCTGCAGATACAGTAGAAAGCCTTAAAAAAGATTTGAATATAAAAGAGGAGCCCCCTGTCTGGGCTGCCAAACTTATTTTTAACCATAATAGCAATGACTTGTTGGAAATTAATGAAATAAGAAAAGCTATAGCTTATGGTATCAACAAAGAAGAGATTGTAAATATTTCCCAAAGAGGTTTTGCTACTGAAGGAAATCCGGGGCTAATACCGCCCACAAATAAGAACTGGTATAATCCAGGCGTTAAGCAATATGATTTTGATATCAACAAAGCGCAGGAAATAATTGAAAACCTGGGCTTTCAGTTAAACCAGGATGGGTATTACTCTAAACATAAAGAAGAATTAAGCTTTGACTTAGCAGTTACCCAGGATTTTAAAAGGGATGGGGAGATACTTAAAAGCAATTTAGAAAATATTGGGATTAAAATAAATTTATATAGCTATGATCCTAAAACCCTTGACAGCAAGATTGCTGAATGGGACTTCGATTTAGCTATAAGCGGGCACGGAGGGCTAGGGGGTGACCCTGAAATGTTAAATAAGGTAATAATGGGAGATAATTTTATCAGCGTTCGTTATTTTAAAAATAGTGAATTAATAGATTTACTAAAAAAACAGGTAAAGGAAATGGACGAGCAAAAAAGGAAAGAATTGGTATTTAAAATTCAGGAAATATATTCTGAGGAACTGCCTTCTATTACCCTTTATTACCCCAAGTGGTACTGGGCTCATAATGATAATATAGATATCGATTTTACTAATGGAGGGATTGCTATAGGCATCCCATTGCCATTAAATAAAATATTATTTTTAGATAGAAAATGAAAAAGAATATCCTTAATTATCTAATAGCATTTTTTATAATAATCAGCCTTAATTTCTTTGTGCCCAGGCTCATGCCTGGCGGGCCAATAGAAGCAATCTATGGAAGTGAAGTTTTACTAAATATTTCTCCAGAGACAAAAGAGGCTATAATAAGTTCATTTGGCCTTGATAAGCCTTTGTTTGGGCAGTATTTTCAATACTTGGTTTCAATATTAAAAGGGGATTTTGGTTATTCTTTTTATCAAAATTCCCCTGTTTTGAAAGTAATTTTAAACCATTTGCCCTGGACTTTGGGTTTGATGGGATCAGCATTATTTTTCTCAACCTCTTTTGGAATATTATTAGGAATGGAATCTGGATGGAAAAGAGGCAGCAAAATAGACAAGTTTTTGTTAAATTTTATGATTTTTAGTGCTAGTTTTCCAAGCTTTTTTATTGCAATTCTTTTTCTGATTTTATTTGGAATTATTTTAGGATTATTGCCTATCCAGGGCGCTAGGAGTATTTATTCCAATTTAGGCGGAATGGGCAGTATTGTGGATATTATAAAGCATGCCTTGCTTCCAATGGCAAGCTTAATTTTTGTTTTTACTCCATCAACCTATATTATTACAAGGAATTCCATGATATCTAATTTAGCTGAGCCCTATATTCTACTTGCAAAAGCTAAAGGATTAAAAGAAACAAAAATAAAATATTACCATGCAGGGAAAAATTCAATTATACCAGTTATGACACAAACAGGAATTAGATTTGCTACCAGGCTTATTACAGGAGCTTTATTTATAGAAATAGTTTTTTCATATCCCGGGATGGGCAGCTTGATTTATAATTCTATACAATTAAGGGATTATCCGGTACTGCAGGGTAGCTTGCTTGTAATAACTATACTGGTTTTAGTGGTAAATATAATTTTAGATTTCTTTTATAAAAAAGTTGACCCCCGGATAAATTATGCATATTAGTTTAAAAAATAGGATAAAAAAAGATAAAAAAGCAAAATTTGGGATCATAATTGTATGTGTTTTTGTTTTAATTTCAGTATTTGGACCAATTCTTGTAAAGGATCCCTACCACTTTAGTATAGACTATCTTAGACTTCCAGTTGCTGGACATATTTTAGGGACTAATGACCTTGGCCAGGATGTTTTTGCAAGGCTCGTATATGGAATGAGGGCCTCGCTTTTGGTAGCAATTAGTGCCGGGTTTTTATCAACAGCCATTGGAACTATAATTGGAACATTGTCTGGATTTATAGGCGGAGCATTTGATAAGGTAATGATGAGGATTGTTGACGCTTTTCTGGTTATACCTGCAATAATTTTTATAATGCTTGTGGCAGCTTTCCTTAAACCTGGGATAATGACTTTAATAATTTTAATTTCCCTTTTTCATTGGCAAGGGGGAGCAAAAATTATCAGGGGGCAAACCTTATCTTTAAAAAATAAAAACCATATAGTTTCATCAAGAACTTTTGGCGCAAAAAAACCTTATGTACTTATGCGGCACATTATTCCAGATCTTGGGAATATCTTAGTTGTATCTTTTATATATAATGCAAGAGCAGCTATTTTTTTAGAGGCAGGTTTAGCATTTATAGGAATTGCCAATCTCTCTACTATCAGTTTAGGAATAATCATGCATAATGCAATGAAATTTTATTACCTTCCAGTCTGGATATGGTGGCTAGTCCCGCCTGGCATTGCTTTATCTTTAATTCTTCTTTCGTTAACTTTTATAGGTACCTTAATTGAAAAAATAATAGATCCGAGGTTAAGAAATGCTTAAGGTTGAAAATTTGGTTACCAGATATGGAGAAAAAAGAATTTTAAATAAAATGAGTTTTAAGCTTGATAAGGGCGAAACTATATCTGTCATTGGTGAATCAGGCACCGGAAAAAGCACATTAGGTTTTGCCGTCTTGGGCATGATAGGTGAAGTTTCAGAAAATTCTAAAGTTGAAGGAAAGATAGAGATAGATGGTTTTGATATTAACAAGCTTGATAAAGAAGATTTAAGGAAGCTAAGGTGGAAAAAAGTTTCTATAGTTATGCAAAATATAGATGATGCGCTAAACCCTACAATTACTGTTTATAAGCAAATTGAAGAAGTTTTAGATAAACAAGAAAATAGAAATAAAAAAATTATAGATATTCTAAAAAAAATAGATTTTCCCTTGAATAGGAAAGATGCATATCCCCACCAGCTAAGCATGGGGGAAAGGCAAAAGATATTAATTGCAATGGCTTTTATTTCTAATCCAGAAGTCGTGGTGCTTGATGAACCTACTTCTTCATTAGATACTGAAACAAAAAACAAGATAATTGCTATTATAAAAAAACTTTCAGAAAACAAAGCGGTTATACTTTTAACTCATGATATAAGTATGGCAAAAAAACTTTCTAACAGGACCCTGGTTTTATACGGGGGGACTACAGTTGAATATGCAGAGACAAAAAAACTTTTTAAAAACCCAAGGCATCCATATTCCAGGGGCCTTATAAGGTCTTATCCTGATAGCAGCAGGACTAAAGATTTACAGGGCATCAGGGGCAGGGCTGAATTTGTCAAAACAGGATGCCCTTTTTATAAGAGGTGTACACAGGCTATTGATATTTGTAGTATCAAAAAGCCCAAACTATTAAAAAGGAATGGATCTTTTATTGCCTGCCACAGGGGAGGAATCATACCTTTGATAAAAATGGAAAAAATAAGTAAAAATTTTGGCAAGCTTCAAATATTAAATTCAATAAATTTAACATTATTTGAAGGAGAAACAGTAACAATACTTGGAAAAAGCGGTGCGGGAAAAACAACGCTTGCAAAAATTTTAATGGGCTTGGTTGAAAAAGATAGTGGCAATATTTATTTAGAGAATAAAGAAGTTAAAAGATTCGATGCAGAATATTACAAGAAAGTACAAATGGTTTTCCAGGACACAAGATCGTCCCTATCCCATAGGATGAAAATATTAGATATTGTTATGGAACCGCTTGTAGTCCAAGACATAGGGACAAGGCAGCAAAGAACCGGTAAGGCAAAAAAGGTATTATCTGAAGTCCAACTTCCAAGCAGTAGAAGCTTTTTAAATGAATATCCACACCATTTAAGCGGTGGTGAAATACAGAGGATAGTAATAGCAAGAGCCTTAATGCTTGAGCCTAAATTATTAATTGCAGATGAGCCTACATCTGCTTTAGATGCAAGCGTGCAGGCAAAAATATTAAAACTGTTAAATAATATCCAGGAAAACAGGGGCTTGGCAATACTTTTTATTACGCATGACCTGGATTTGGCAAAAAAAGTAAGTGACAGAATTGTAAAGCTAGAAAATGGTATAATAAGTTAAAGGCAGATTGCCCCATTTTCTTTTTTTAAGGTAGAATTATGGAAGTTTAGCAATGCCTAATTTGGAGGGATATGGAAAAATTTTTTATAGAGCCTATTGGATTTATAAAAACGCCTTTTAAAAGTAAAGCTGAAGCGCCGCGGCAAACAATTTATTCAAAGGGCGCTAAAGGAAAAATTAAGATATTAGATAAATATTTAGAAGGCATTAAAGGAATAGAGAAATATAAGTATTTGATGCTTATATTTTATTTTCACAAATCAAAAAATTATCATTTACTAGAAATGCCTCCCAAAAGCAATGAGGTAAGGGGAGTATTTACAACTAGGTCTCCAAATAGGCCAAACTCTTTAGGGTTTTCTGTGGTTAAGCTGCTAAAGGCGGGACCAGATTACCTAAAAGTAAGCAATGTTGACATGTTGGACGGTACCCCCATAATTGACATAAAGCCATATATAAGCGATTTAGACAAGAAATAATTAAAGAGCCTGTCTTGTAAAACAGGCTCTATTAGCTTATTTGTTTTCAGCCATTTTCCTGTAAGTTTTATATTTTTCTTTAGCATCCTCTTCAGCTTTTTTAAATAAGTTATCTGCAATTTTAGGGAAGGTCTTAGTCAGTGATGCATATCTTATCTCGCCCATTAGGAAATCCCTAAAAGATGCTTTAGGCTCTTTAGAATCAAGGATAAAAGGATTTTTATTATCTTTTTTTAATTCTGGATTGTATCTAAAAAGATGCCAATAGCCTGCTTCAACTGCTTCCTTTTCCCGGCCCTGGGTATGGGACATGCCTGCCTTTATTCCGTGGCTAATGCATGGCGAATAAGCAATTATAATGGAAGGGCCCCTATAGGCTTCAGCTTCATTTATTGCTCTAAGTGTTTGCATCTTATCTGCCCCCATGGCAATTTGTGCTACATATACATAGCCATATGTTGTAGCCATTAGGCCCAGGTCTTTTTTCTTTGTTTTCTTGCCGGAAGCTGTAAATTTAGCAACTGCGCCCAATGGGGTAGCTTTAGAAGATTGGCCACCGGTATTTGAATAAACTTCTGTATCAAATACAAAAATATTAACATTTTCACCAGAAGCCAGCACATGGTCCAGGCCTCCATATCCAATATCATAAGCCCATCCATCCCCGCCAAATATCCAAATTGATTTTTTTATAAAATAATCTTTAAGTTCAAGCAATTGTTTTGATAAGTTTTCTGCTTCTTTATTGCTTTTAACTTTTTCAAGCAAATCTACCATTATTGGGAAAAGCTCTTTTGTTTTTTCTCCGTCATTTTTGTTTTTTATCCATTCATTTAGGGTATCTTCTAATTCATTTCCTATATTTTTTTCGAGCATTTGGGCAATCAAGTCTTCAATTTTAGCCCGTATTTGCTTGTTTCCTAATGCCATTCCATAGCCATATTCAGCATTGTCTTCAAATAAGGAATTAGCCCAGGCAGGCCCTCTGCCCTCCTCATTAACTGTATAAGGTGTTGAAGGTGCAGAGCCTCCCCATATAGATGAGCAGCCTGTAGCATTGGCAATGAGCATCCTATCGCCAAATAATTGGGTTATAAGCTTAGCATAAGAAGTCTCGCCACAGCCTGCGCAAGAACCGGAAAATTCAAATAATGGTTTTCTAAATTGTGATTCTTTTATCCTGGTAACATTATTTATATCTTTACTGGATATCTTTTGTGCTAAATCCCAATATTTTTCCTGTTCCCTCTGGCTTGCTATAGGTTTCATTTCTAGCGCCTTCTCTTTTGCAGGGCAGACTTCAACACAATTTCCACATCCTGTGCAATCAAGGGGACTTATCTGTATTCTAAACTTTAAACCCTTTACGCTCTTTCCTTTAGCATCTATTGTTTCAAACCCTTCGGGCATATTTTTTTCTTCCTCTTCTGTTAAAAGATACGGCCTTATAACTGAATGCGGACAAACAAAAGAACAGTAATTGCACTGTATGCAGTTTTCTTTTATCCATTCTGGAACTTTTGCTGCAACTCCTCTTTTCTCATATGCTGCAGTTCCCTGGGGGAATGTTCCATCTTCTGTTCCAATAAATGCGCTAACAGGAATATCATCGCCTTCCTGCCTGTTCATTGGAATTAGCATATTTTTTATAAAATCTGGGAGTCCTGTTTCTTCCTTTTTATCTTCTGCTTTGGCATTTTTCCAGGAATCTGGCACTTCTACTTTTACTAATTCTTCAATTCCCTTATCCACTGCCTTGTAATTCATCTCCACAATATTTTTGCCTTTTCTGCCATAAGTATCTTTTATTGCTTTCTTTAATAAATTAATTGCGTCTTTTATTTCTATAACTCCTGCAATTTTAAAGAAAGCAGCCTGCATTACCATGTTAATTCTATTGCCAAGGCCCATATCGTCTGCAATGCTGGTGGCGTCTATTATATAAAAATCAATATCATGTTCAGCTATATACTTTTTCATTTCATTGGGCAAGTTTTTTCCCAGTTCATGTTTGGACCATTGGCAATTAAGCACGAATTTACCGCCATCTTTTAAGCCTTTAAGAAGGTCGTATTGGTTTACATATGCCTGGTTATGGCAGGCGACATAATCAGCCTTTTCAATTAAGTAAGTTGATTTAATAGGGTTTTTGCCAAACCTTAGATGGGATATGGTAAGGCCGCCTGATTTTTTGGAATCGTATTGGAAGTATCCCTGGGCATAAAGGTCTGTATTGTCGCCAATAATCTTGATGGCATTCTTATTTGCGCCTACAGTCCCATCTGAGCCAAGGCCCCAGAATTTGCATCTTATGGTTCCTTCTGGTTCTGTATCAATTTTCTCTTTCACAGGCAAAGATGTATTTGTGACATCATCTTCTATCCCTATAGTGAAACTGTTTTTTGGATTGCTGTTTTTTAGGTTGTCAAATACTGAGATAATCTGGGATGGTGTAGTATCTTTTGAGCCTAAGCCATATCTTCCCCCAAATATTTCAGGCCTGTTATCCATATTGTAAAAAATTGTCCTAATATCTTCATATAAGGGTTCTCCTGGCGCTCCCGGTTCCTTAGTCCTATCAAGGGCAGCAATTTTTTTAACTGTTTTCGGCAATACTGCGATAAAGTGTTTTTTAGAAAATGGCCTGTAAAGCCTAACTTTCATAAGGCCTACTTTTTCCCCCTGCTTATTTAAATAATCTACTGTTTCTTCAATAGTGTCTGTAACTGAACCCATAGCCACAATTACATATTCTGCATCACTTGCACCATGGTAATTAAATAATTTGTATTTCCTACCAGTTATCTTGCTTATCTTTGCCATATAATCTTCCACTATCAAGGGCACTGCCTGGTAAAATTTGTTTGAAGATTCCCTTGCCTGGAAAAAGATATCTGGATTTTGGGCTGTGCCCCTGGTGACAGGATGTTGGGGGCTTAGGGCCCTTTGCCTAAATTCCTTTATTTTTTTAAAATTCACCAGCTTTTTTAAATCTTCATAACCCCATACTTGGATTTTTTGTATTTCATGGGATGACCTGAACCCGTCAAAAAAATGTAAAAAAGGTATCCTTGATTCGATTGCTGCCAAATGCGCTACTGCGCCTAAATCCATTACTTCTTGTATGCCCCCGGAAGCTAGAAGGGCAAATCCTGTTTGTCTTGCAGCCATGACATCAGAATGGTCACCAAAAATTGATAAAGCATGTGTTGCTACAGCCCTGGCGCTCACATGGAAAACCCCGGGCAAAAGTTCTCCAGATATTTTATACATATTAGGGATCATTAAAAGAAGTCCCTGGGATGCAGTAAAAGTAGAGGTTAGTGCGCCTGCCTGTAGAGACCCATGGACTGAGCCTGAAGCACCTCCTTCGGATTGGAGTTCTACCACATTCACCTTTTGGCCAAAAATATTTTTCCTTCCATATGCTGACCATTCATCAATATTTTCTGCCATTGGAGAAGAAGGGGTGATAGGATAAATTGCAGCTACATCTGTAAACGCATAAGCAACATGGGATGCTGCTGTATTTCCATCCATTGATTTCCATTTTTTCATATCTATTTTCTCCTTTATTTATCTTGTAAAAGATTCTTTTATTATAGGCTCTTTATTAAGAATTATATCTACATATTGGGCTCTTTGGTATATATAAGGGTCTTTAACATTTTTATTTGATAATTTGCCCCTAAAATCTTCAAGTTCTTTATAGCCTTTATTATCCATCCAATCATTTATGTCTTTTAGCATATTTTTTATGTAACCGATTTTGTTTTTAAATAAGGTGCTAACACATTGGATTGCATTAGATCCTGCTAATATCATCTTCACTACATCCCCTCCATTAAAAATGCCCGTGCTGGAACAAATATCGGCTTTTATTTTTTTATAAAGCAGGCCCGTAAACCTCAGGGGCAGCTTGTGGTCTCCAAGATTGCTTAGATTAAATGGCTGGATGTGTTCTTCTTTTTCTATGTCTATATCTGGCTGGAACAGCCTGTTAAATATTACCAAAGCATCTATGCCGGTTTTATCCAAGCCAAGTATAAAATTAAGAGGATTTGTATAAAAAAAGCTTAGCTTTGCGCTAATTGGAATGCTAATGCTTTTCTTTACTTCAGATAGTATTTTAAAATGTTCTTTTTCTACAGACCTTGCATCTTTTTTTAATTCCTGGGGCATTGAATATAGATTTAGCTCCAAGCCGTCAACCCCCGTTTCTTCAACTTTTTTTGCATAATCAATCCATATGTCTTTGTTAATGCAATTCAGGCTTCCAATTAAAGGTATGTTTATTTCCTTTTTAATTTTTTCCAGATTATAGAGATGTTCTTCCGGTCCCGCATGTTTAATATTTGGAAAAACATTTACCATCATTGCGTGTCTGTCGTCATATTCATCCAATCCATCCTGTAATTGCATATTTTCAAGCTCTATTTGTTCTTCAAAAAGGGATTTATAGACAATTGCTCCTGCACCTGCCTCTTCCATCTTTTTTATGTTTTCTATTTTTTCCATTAGATTATTTGCGCCGACCATAATTGGGTTCTTTAATTTGATACCCATATATTTAGTTTCTAGGTTAGCCATAGGGAACCTCCATTTAAAATGACATAATTTCTTACTACTATATTATTATTAATTTCTAATTTTTTAAATAATGGGAATTTTAAGCATTAAAAAATAAAGGCAGGGTAATGCTATTTAAATAAGGCAGGAGCTTTCTACCATATTTTTCTTTTTGCTATAAGGTCATAGCCCAGCCCAATGACAGGGATGGCAAGGTATATTAGGCCATCCGAAAGTAAATAATTTTTAAAACTTAATCCAGTTTCCAATAAAAGGTAATCAAGGCCGGCATTTATTCCGAACCAGATAACTCCAATAATTATTCCTTCACCTGCAAGTCCAGTAAAAAATTTCTTAAAGTAGATAATAAAAAAGAATACGGTGAATGCTATTATTACTAAATGATTAGAAATTATAAAGAAAGAATTATTTGATTCTTGTATAGGAATAAACAAAAAGGAGATACCATAAGGTATCACCCAGACTAGGAAACCCAAAAAAAGTATAAGTAAAAACGGAGAAAAAAATGTCAATCAAAATTACCAC
>JAGYOJ010000130.1 GCA_018399435.1 Actinomycetota bacterium
GCTACCGTGACACCGCTCCTGCGGTGTCACGTCAGTATGAAGATGAAAGGAGAAAAAAAGATATTGATTTTTTTCACCTTTTTAAACATTATGCTTCTACAGACCTAATGAGTTCTGGATTAAGTTCAAAAAATTTTCAAAAATTAAAGGATACGGATATTAGCCTTAAAGAAAAATGGCAATTATTTAAGCCCCATTGGGAAAATATTAAGAACACTGCCTATTCAAGAATTATAATTACAGCCCTAAAAGATATTTATAATATTGAAAATATCAGCCTGGATTCCATAAAAAAAGTTACAGAAAAAATGAAAGAAAACAAAGAAAAAAATTTTTATGCCGAAATATTAAAAGAAAGGTCAAATATTGAATATATTTTAAATGAATTGGAAGTTCTAGAAGATGAGGACATATTCCAAATAGAGCCTGATTCTGATTATTATTTGCCAGTGTTTAGGCCAGATAGCATATTTGAAATAAATTCAAAAGAAGCCTTGGAAAGAATTGAAGAAAAATATGGCCATACAATTTATGGCTTAAAAGACTTAGAGGTGCTTATAGATAAAATAATTGAGGATAGGAAACCAAATATATATGGAATAAAAATAGGCATGGCGTACAGCAGAAAGATTTTATTTGAAGATGTTAGCTTCTCTGAAGCAGAAAAAAGCTTTTTAAAAATTTTTTATTTAAACAATTCTACCAGCAGCAATGACTGTATTGCTTTTTCTGAATTAAAACCTTTCCAGGATTATATGGTCCATTACTGCATAAAAAAAGCAATTGAGCTAAACTTGCCAATACAAATCCATACCGGGCTTATAGAAAGCAATCTAAATGATATCAGAAATTCTGACCCGGTTTATTTAACCAAGCTTTTAACAAAGTATAAACATGCTAAATTTGATATTTTTCATGCAGGCTATCCTTATACAGATAAACTTATAGCAATGATTAAAATGTATAAAAATTGTTATTTTAATATGTGCTGGTTAGCTGAAGTTTCACAAAAACTATATATAAACATCCTAGACTCAATAATAGAGATACTTCCCTCTAATAAAATTTTTGGATTTGGGGGGGATTACATGTTTGTTGAGGGAACATATGCTGCCCAAAAAAGTGCAAGAAATGCTATAGCTAAAATTTTATATAATAGAATACAAAGCAATTACTTTGGTTTCGAAGAAGCCATTGGTTTTGCAAAAAAAATATTAAATAAAAACCCTAAACAAATATACAATACAAAATAACTTTAGTCTTTATCCTTGGTAGGGCTCTCCAAGCGGTGGAGTTGGCCGTCTATAAATTTTTTTATTATATCTTTAGCTGATTTATCTTCTGTAATATAAACGTCAATTAAATTATCCCTTAATGTATGAAAAGAAATTTCCCCAATTTCACTGGTTATAAGGACATTGGCATTTTCTCTTCTTAAAAAGCGTGTTGCATCTAGCCCTGCCCTTACATCCCTTTCCTTGTACTCATTTTCTTTTATATAATAATCTTTTATTTCTTTTCCCTTTATGTTGCAAAAAAGGAAAAAATGCGCCCTTCCAAAATGTTCCATTATTATTGAATCAATACCTTTGTCTTCTATTACAGGTATAACTACTTTAAATTCTTCAGCCTTATATGGTTCCACATGAATTACAAATGAATCGATAGAATTAATTTTTTTAATATTTCTTTCCAGCCTATCTGCTATTTCATGCCCTTTATTTACACTGGTATATTTTTTAATTTTAACACTCACTTCTCCAAACACATAAGGGCCTGAACGCCTTAATTTTAAGTTTGAAAAATCATTAACTGTACCATCTGACTTAATTATTCCTATAACTTCTTTTTCCAATTCCTTGCTCGGGCTTACATCCATTAATGTAAATATAGCGTCCTTGGCAGAAATTATGCCTATTCTTAAAATTAATAATGCTATAAGGATAGTCGCAATGCCTTCAACATACTTTAATTGAAAATAACTTAAAAGAATCGCTATAAAAACGCCCATAGAAGTAAATGCGTCCATTAGCTGCTCCCTTGCTGTAACCTTAAGCGATTCAGCATTTATCTCTTTTCCAACTTTAGCAAGGTACCTGGAAGTAAAAATTGTTATAACTGCAGCTGAAAATACCACTGCCAAGGCAACAATAGGCATATTTATCCTAGATACAGTAAAAAGCCTAGAGTAACCTTCCATAATTAGCTCATAAGAAGCATAAAGAATAAAAAAAGCTATAAAAAGAGTCGCAATTGACTCTGCTTTATAAAAACCATATGGGAACTTCTCAGTTGGCTTTCTTTGAGATATTCTTAAACCTACCCAGGAAGCAAACATAACCACCATGTCTACTCCACTATGTACCGCATCCCCGATTAAAGCAGAGCTATCAGAGAGATATCCTACAATCCCCTTTGAAACTGCAAGAACTAAAATTATTATACCTACAATAATTGAGGCTTTTTCGCCTTTTCTTAATGCACTTATTTCCATTAATTTAAATTAAATTTAACTAATTCTTTTTTCAAGTTATTAATGCCTTTAAATATTATTCCATTGCCGCCAAGTTTTTTAAAGGCTTCAATATTTTCTTCTAAATCATCAATAAATATTATTTTCCTGGCTGGCAACCCTGCATACTTTATTGCTTTCCTGTAAATTTTTTCTTCAGGTTTTCTGTATTTCTGCTCAAATGATAAAATAAATCTTTCCATATATTTAAAAACTCCAAAATTATTTTTAAAAAATTTAAAATGCAGTTGGTCAGTATTTGAAAGGGCAAATATTCTAACTTTTTTTGCTAATTTAATTATCAATTCATCCATACCATCATTTAAATAAAATATGTCTGCCCATATTTTATAAAATTTATCAAAACTTATGTCAATGTTTAACTTTTCGCTGACTTTCCTAAAATATTGCCTTGAATTTATTTCACCTTTTTCATATATCCCTAAAAGAGGGCTTTTAAACAACATATTATATATTTGATCAGCATTAAAATTTGATATCTTGGCCAATTTTCTGCAGGTAATCATATGGTCAAACTTTATAATTACATTTCCTATATCAAATATGATTAATTTTATATCTTTCATAATTTTTAAAAACCGAGGCAAGGAACATGCCCTTGCCTCTATTATTATTTAAATTTTTAAGCACTTTTTAGCTTCCCGCAAAAGTTTTAGCTATTCCTTCTGCAATAAAAGCAACAGCAAATAAAGCGCTTACCACAATCATTAGCGGATGCAGATCCCTGAATTTACCCCTAAATAATTTTATTAATGTATAGCTTATAAATCCAAAACCAATGCCATAAGATATGCTATAAGTAAATGGCATTATTATTATTGTCAGGAATGCCGGTATTCCAACTTCAAAATTTTTAAAATCTATTCTTGTAATAACTTGCATCATTAAAAATCCTACCACAATTAATGCTGGAGCGGTAATTGGATATTTAAAAGCTCCATTGATTTCTACTCCTCCCCCGACTACTGCAATAAGGGGGGCAAAAAATATAGATATCAGGAATAAAAATCCGGTTACTGTTGGCATAATGCCCGTCCTTCCGCCATCTGAGACCCCAGACGCGCTTTCAATATAAGTGGTTACCGAGCTAGCTCCAAATAATCCTCCAACCACTGCAGCTAAGGAATCTACAAGCAGTACCCTCTTTAAGTTTTTTAGGTTTCCTTTTTCGTCCAAAAGCCCTGCTTCTCCCCCAACTCCAATCACGGTGCCCATGGTGTCAAAAAAGTCTGTCATAAATAATGAAAATACCATAACTATTGCTGCAATATTAAGCATTCCATTACTCCAGATTGCACCCACTATGTCCGCATTAAAGAAAGTAGAAAAACTCTCCCTAGTGGGCACCCTAAATATCTGTTCTGGTAGCGGTATTACCTTAAATATCATGCCTACAATAATTGTACCTATAATACCCAGAAGTATACCGCCCCTTATGCGGAATGCTACTAATACCGATGTAAGAACTAAGCCAAAAGTAGCAAGCAAGGTATAGTTCGCAGTAAAATCTCCCAGTGTAACTAAGGTTGAAGGGTTGGGGTCTACAAATCCTGCTTGCTGTGAACCAATGAATGCTATAAACAGGCCAATGCCCACACCAATAGCATATTTAAGATCCATAGGTATGGCATACATTATCATTTTCCGGAGCCCGGTTAAAACGAATATAGTAACAATTATTCCTTCAATCACTATGATTCCCATTGCCTGCTGAAAACTTAGGCCCAAGCCAAAAATTATAGTAAACACTACTACCGCATTGATACCCATTCCTGATGCTAAGGCAAATGGGGTATTGGTAAATAGGCCCATAAAAATACTCATAAGTCCCGCGCCCAAACAAGTAGCAACAACTGCAGCCTCAAAAGGAACACCGGTTTCTCCTCCTGAAGAAAGAATTGCGGGATTTACAAAAATGATGTAGGCCATGGTCATAAAGGTAGTAATCCCTGCAATAATTTCTGTTCTAAGATTGGTTTTCCTTTCTTTAAGTTTAAAATAACTCAAAGGCCACCTCTCTTTCTAGATTCAGACTTTAAATTTAATAAAAATTATAATAGTATTCTATAACAATGCATAAAAAATTTTTACAATTATTTTAAATTATTTTGCAAAAAGATGCTTCCCCATTTTTTTAAAGCTCA
>JAGYOJ010000131.1 GCA_018399435.1 Actinomycetota bacterium
TTAAAAATGCCCGAGTTGCTTGTTCCTGCAAATAATTTAAATGTATTAAAGTATGCTTCAGAATATGGGGCTGATGCTGTATATGTTGGAGGGAAAAAATTTAATCTAAGAAGTGTTAGGGGCAATTTCAATATCGAAGAGCTAGAAGAAGGAACAAAATATGTGCACAGCGGGGGAGTTAAAATATACCTTACGCTAAATTCTATTTTATTTGAGGATGAGATAGGAGAATTAATTGATTATATTAAAAAAATAAAAAGCATTGGAATAGATGCAGTTATTATCTCTGATATTGGGATATTTAATATAATAAAAAAATATTGGCCTGGGGCCAATGTAAATATTAGCACACAGGTTAACACTACTAATAGTAGCGCTGTCAATTTCTGGGCTCATTTAGGGGCCAATAGAATAAATATTGCCAGGGAAGTTAAATTCAAAGATTTAAAACAAATTAAAAACCGCTCAAATATTGAGATAGAAGTTTTTGCGCATGGAGCATTATGTATATCATATTCGGGAAGATGCATGTTAAGCAAGTATATGGTGGGCAGAGATGCTAATAGGGGAAAATGTGCCCATAGCTGCAGGTGGAAATACTACCTTATGGAAGAAGAAAGGCCAAACCTTTTTTTTCAGATCGAACAAAATAAAGGAGGTACCTATATTTATAATTCAAGGGATTTATGCTTATTGCCCAAGCTAAAGGATCTAGTTGATATTAATATAGACAGTTTAAAAATTGAAGGCAGGATGAAAACTGAAAATTATGTAGCTTTAACTACCTGGGTTTACAGGAAAGCTTTGGATTACATACAAGCGGGAAATTTTAATAAAAAAAGGATAGATTATCTTTTAAAAGAATTAGATAAATGTTCACACCGCAATTTTACTCTAGGGTTCATGTTTTTAGATAACCATGATGAATTAGAAGATAATGATAATGTGGGCTATATAAAAAAGTATAGGTTTGTTGGCGTTTATGAAGGATTTGACAGAAAATTAAATGGGCCTATCTTAAAAGTAAAAAACCAATTCCGGGTTGGGGAAGTTTTTGATATTTTACAACCAAAAAAAGATCCCGTTAAAATTAAAGTAAAAAAAATAATAAATAAAGGAAGTGGGGAATTTATTGAAACTGCAAATCCAAATGATATTGTGGTAATTCCAGAAATAGGTAATTTTAATAAGTTTAGTATTTTTAAAATAAAAGCTTGAAATAATAATTTATTTGAAACATTATTAAAAATAATTATAATTATAACTATGGGTAATTCTAAGAAAACATTTAAAATTATAGTATCAGGAAGAGTTCAGGGTGTCGGATTCAGGTATTATGCTGAATCAAGGGCAAATAAATATGCAGTAAATGGATATGTCAGAAACAGGCCTGATGATAAAGTTGATATAATATGCCAGGGCGAAAAGGAAGACCTTGACCAATTTATAGAAGAAATAAAAAAAGGCCCTGCTTTTTCTGTGGTGACCAATGTAGATATCGAAGAAATACAAAATCCAAAAAATTATAATACATTTGAAATAAAGTTTTAAAAAATGATTAATTCAAACACCAGGGTTATCTCCCTCATAGGTTATCCTGCGAGGCATAGCTTGTCTCCAGTAATCCACAATTATTTACTTCAAAAAACCCGTAAAAATGCAGTTTATCTAGTATTTGAATTTAAGCCTGGAGAATTTAAGCAAGCTTTTAATGGGCTAAAAAAATTAGGATTTATTGGATTAAATGTCACCATGCCCTATAAAGAAAAAGTTTATCAACAATGCACATATTTAGATAAAACTTCTAAGCTAACCAAATCTGTAAACACAGTTAAGTTCAAGGGCAATAAAGAAATAAATGGCTACAATACTGATGTTTATGGTTTTTTAAAATCCTTAGAAGATAAAAATTTTAAGTTTGATAATAAAAACTGCCTTATTATAGGGGCGGGCGGGGCTGCTAGAAGTGTTGTGTACGGGTTATTAAGCAAGAAGGTAACAAACATTTATTTATATAACCGAACAGTTAAAAATGCAGAAAATTTAAAAAATTATTTTATAAATTCTGGAAGAGGCAATATAAAGATAATTAAAGATTTTAAAAAATTAAGCGAAAAAGATATCGAGCTAATTGTAAACTGCACGCCTATTGGGATGAATTTAGAAGACAGTTTAAAAAAAAGTGTGCCAGTTCCTGTATCATGGAACCTAAAAAATAAATATATTTTTGAAATGGTTTATGAGCCCATTAAAACCAGGTTTCTTCAAAAGGCTGAAAGTGAATCTGCTAAGGTTATTTGTGGTTTAGACATGCTGGTAAATCAAGCAGTGTATTCTTTTAAAATATGGTTTGATATGGAAGAAGTACCCCAAACAAGGGATATAAGGGAAAAAATAAAAAAAATATTAATGGAGAATGAAAATGAATTTAGATGATATTTTAAAGGTAGCTGTTGAAAAAGATGCTTCTGACCTGCATTTATCTGCACATCTTCCCCCGGTTTTAAGAATAAACGGGATGCTTTACCGTTTAAATGAAGAAAAAGTATTTGATAAAGTTACATTAAAAAATTTATTATATAGCATGATAAATGAAAAGGATAAAGAAAAATTAGAAAAGAACCTGGAGTTAGATTTTTCTTATTCTATTTCCGGGATAGGAAGATTCAGGTGTAATTATTTCTTCCAGAGGGGATCCTTGTCGGGAGCTTTTAGGGTTATAACTAGTGAGATAAAGTCTATAGATGAGTTAAGCCTGCCAGAACAGATAAAAGAGTTTGCCACATACCCCAGGGGGCTGGTGTTAGTTACCGGGCCAACAGGAAGCGGGAAATCAACAACGCTTGCTTCAATTATTGACCTTATTAATAACAGTAGGTCAGAAAACATTATAACAGTAGAGGATCCAATAGAGTATTTACATAAACATAAAAAATCCATTATTGTCCAAAGGGAAGTTGGAAGTGATACCAAATCTTTTGCAAATGCACTAAAATACGTGCTTAGGGAAGACCCTGATATAATATTGGTAGGGGAAATGAGGGATTTGGAAACAATTTCAAGCGCATTAACTGCTGCAGAAACGGGCCATTTAGTTTTTTCTACCCTCCATACGCAAGATGCTGCACAGACTATAGACAGAATAATTGATATATTTCCTACCCACAGGCAACAACAAATAAGGGTCCAGCTATCTGGCACTTTGAAGGCTGTATTAGTGCAGCAGCTGCTGCCAACTACTGATAATAAGGGTAGAGTTCCAGCAGTAGAATTAATGTTTACAACGGGAGCTATTAGAAATATGATAAGGGAAATGAAAACACACCAGATATATTCATCTATCCAAGCTGGCGGCAGGAGGGGAATGGTTACTATGGACAGGTCTTTGGCTGATTTATATAAACAGGGAAAAATAACGAGAGAGACGGCTTTAGAAAAATGCCATAATAAAGAAGACATGGAGAGGGTGCTAGGCGTATGACTTTATATAATTATAAAGTTAGAAATGCAAAAGGTGATTTAATAGAAGATAGCATAGAATCACAAAATATGGACGCTGTCCTTTCAAGGCTTAAAGAAATGAATTATTATGTCATTGACATAAGGGAATCAAAAGCAGACTCTAGCGGTTTAAATTTGCAAATAAATTTATTTAATAGGATAAAGCCCAAAGACATTTCAGCTTTTACAAGGCAATTTTCTACTTTAATTTCTTCCGGCATGTCTTTAATAGAATCCCTGGAAGTATTGCGTGAGCAGGCCAGTAATGATAAATTTGCTAAAATCATACTCAGTGTTAGAAGAAATGTAGAATCAGGCTTAACTTTATCTGAATCACTTGCAAAGCATCCAGAAGTTTTTTCGAATTTATACATAAGCATGATAAGTGCAGGCGAAGCAGGGGGCATTCTAGATGAAGCTTTAGATAAGTTAGCAGTATTTTTAGAGAAAGAGGAAAATATAAGGTTAAAAATCAAAAATAAGACAGCATATCCGAAATTTGTTTTAGGTTTTGCGGTAGTAATTATGATTGTGATAATAATATTTATAGTGCCTACATTCCAGGGCATATATGAAGAATTAGGGGCGCCTTTGCCTGTTTTAACAAAGGTAATTATTGCTATTGGAGACTTATTTAAAAAATTCTATACATACATAATACTAATAGCCCTATTTTTTGGAGGAAGATATGCATTCAAAAAATATATAAGCACGCCTAATGGTAAATATAATTTTGATAAATTTAGAATAAAGTTGCCAAAAATAGGGGATATAATAAAGAAAATATCCCTAGCAAGATTTAGCCGAATTTTAGGAACATTAATATCTGCTGGCATCCCTGTCTTAAGGTGCCTGGATATATCTAAAGGTGTTTCAGATAATAAAATAATAGATAGGGCAATAGATGATATAAAATCTGATATAAGTGAAGGTGAAGGCATTTCTGCCCCTATGAAAAAACACCCAATCTTTACCCCCATGGTAATACAAATGGTAAATGTAGGCGAAAAATCAGGCGCATTAGATGAAATTTTAAATAAAGTTGCTGATTTTTATGATGAAGAAGTAAGCAATTCAATTGAGACAGTTATAACAGTTCTAGAGCCCATCTTATTATTAGTTGTAGCTGTAATGGTTGCAATTATTGTGCTCTCCTTATATCTGCCTCTATTC
>JAGYOJ010000132.1 GCA_018399435.1 Actinomycetota bacterium
AAAAGATTATATAGAGAAAACTTATTAGGAAAAAATATGAAAAATCTTATAATATTTGAATCTCTCTATAATGGAAAAAATATTTTTAATAAGAATCTATATTAATAAATGTTGTTATAAGGATTAAATCTTTATATAATTTAGGAAATGAGAGATAAAAATTCTCCAAAAAATATCGATAAAATAAAAAGGCTAGGTATTTTCTGCTGGTCTATTATTGGTCTTCTTATTATAATTGCCCTGTTTTTTTATATTATTTACCTAGTTAAAATAGCAATTATTCCATTAATTATTGCTATTGCCGTAGCCTATCTACTAACCCCAATGGTTCTTTTGCTTCAAAGGAAGATGAGAAAAATTTTTGCAGTTACCATAACCTATATTATTTTTTTAGGTATCATTTTTAATTTGTTCTTTTTTTTGATCCCTATAATATTTAGCCAGTTTGAAATATTTTTAAATAAATTACCAGGATATATAGAAAATTTAGACATCAGGATAAATGAATTCCTTGAAGAAAGCATAATAATAAGAAATGTTGAGAATTTCATAGGCAAAGATATCATCCCAAGCGATACAAGCACTATAACACAATATTTTCTAAATAGATTCAATATTGAAGAAATCAATATTTTCCAGCAGGCAACAATATTTACCAGAAATATAATAAATATAGTCCTTAATTTTATAATAGGCCCGATCCTTGGTTTCTATATACTTAAAGATACTAATAGGTTAAGGAGCTTGTTGATAAAGGTTACTCCTGCTAAATTTAGGTCTCAGATAACAGCTATTCTTGATAAAATAAATATGGTTGCAGGAAGGTATATAAGAGGCCAGTTATTAATTTCAATAATTGTAGGAATTTTATGTACTATTGTGCTTTTAGCTCTAGGTGTTGATTTTGCTGCCTTGCTTGGAGCCATTGCTGGGCTGCTCAACCTTGTGCCTTTCCTAGGCCCTATTCTGGGTGCAATACCTGCGGCACTTACTGCCCTTTTTATATCGCCATTAAAAGCACTGCTAGTAATATTATTCTTTATTGCTATACAGCAAGTAGACAATTATTTTATTACTCCAAACATAATGAAATACCAGGTAAAAGTACATCCTGCCCTTATTATATTTTCCCTTATAGCGGCAGGGGCATTATTCGGAATGTGGGGGCTTTTGCTAGCTGTTCCATCGGTGGCAATAATTCAAGAGATATTAAAATATTATTTACTTGAAAGAAGAAACCTAACTTCTTGATATATCTTCCTTAAAGGTATTCCAGACTTTTCTGCCAGTATTTTACATGAATTATACTCCGGCTCAATACTTATTACTTCTCCCTTAAAAGAACCTATTTTTACCTCAGCTTCCCCACATGGTAATTTTACTTTTTCAGTTTTCCTATCCAGAATATACCTGCTAAATTTTTGTGTTCTGATACCAAATGTTGTGGTCTCCCTAAATATATTATCTACCACCAGGTCCTCAATATCCTCAGAACAAATAATGCTTAATTTGAAACCTGGCCTATTTTTTTTCATCATTATGTTTTCCACCCAGGCATCATTAACTCCAATTTTAAAAAGCTTATTAAAAACATACCCTATGGTTTCAGGGGTACAATCATCAATATTGGTAGTAAGCAATTTTAATTGCTCCACACCAGTAAGTTCTATTAAATTGCCATAAAGCAATCTAAGTATATTGGGGGTATCCTTTCCTTCCCTGTCTCCTGCCCCCATGCCAATTCTTTCTATAATCATTTGGGGTAATTCACAAAATTTTTCTACATATTTTTTAATAATTGCAGCCCCAGTAGGTGTAGTGACCTCAAAATTAAATTTGCCCCCATAAACCGGAGAGCCTTTTAAAATTTCTAAAGTAGCTGGCGCTGGTATAGGAATTTTACCATGCATGCTTTTGGTAAAGCCCTTGCCGGTTGGAATTTTTCTTGAATATATTTTTCCAATATTTAATTTATTTATACAAATTACCGCGCTTACAATATCTACTATTGAATCTATAGCCCCAATTTCATGGAAATGCACCTCTTCAATTTCTTTTCCATGCACTTTAGATTCAGCTTTAGCAATTATTTCAAAAATTTCCAGCGATTCTTTTTTTACCCTAGGCCCAAGATTGCTTTCATTAATTAAACTTTGTATATCCCTATATTTTCTAAGTTCCTGCTTTCTGGTGACATCAACATTAAAGCTATTTGCAGAAATAGATGATACTCTTTTTTTATTTGACTTAACTTGATAGCCGCTTATATCAATTTTTGCAAGGCTCTTCTTTAAGCCTTTAATATCCAAACCTAAACCCAGCAAAGCAGAAACCATCATATCTCCGCTAATACCAGAAAAACAATCAATATATAAGAATTTTTTCATCAAGTGCTCCCTTTTTTATACCTAGCAATTATATATTAAATATAATTATGTTTAAATGATATTATGAAACTGCTAATATTTAAAAAATGGACCAAAAAAAAGAAAAATTAATTAATTACATAAAAAATCTTGGGCCAACGCTTATTGCTTTTTCTGGAGGCACTGATAGCAGCCTTTTGGCTTACCTTGCAAAAAGATTCTGTAAAGAGCCAATAGCTGTTACCATTAACTCTCCATTGCTTAGCAAAAAAGAGCTAGATAAATCAAAAGAAATAGCAGGGCAAATTGGAATTTGCCATAAAATCTTAAATTATAATCCCTTAAATATTAAAGCATTTAAAAGTAATCCCAAAAACAGGTGTTATTTGTGCAAGAAATATATTTTTTTAAAAATTGTAAAGTATAAAAAAAGAATTGGTTTTACTAGCATAATTGATGGCACAAATTATGATGATTTGGGTAAATACAGGCCAGGCATTAAAGCATTAAAAGAATTAAGGATAAAAAGCCCATTTGCAGAAAACAAAATTTATAAAAGTGATATAAAAGACTGGTTGCTAGAGGCCGGGCTTAATAGTTTTATTAGCCCCTCTTCTGCATGCCTTGCTTCAAGGATACCCTATAATACAAATATAAATACAAAAAAATTAAACATGGTAGAGATGGGCGAAGATATTTTACATGATTTGGGCTTTAAAGATGTGAGAATAAGAAACCATTTTCCTATTGCTATAATAGAAATAAAAAAAGAACAAATAAATAAATTATTAAACCAGGAAATCAAATACAATATTATAGCTAAATTAAAAAAAATTGGATTCAGCTACATTACTGTAGATTTAGAAGGATTTAGGTCAGGAAGCTTGGATGAAAACTCTTAACATTTTTTATTTAATTTTTTTATTGTTTGGCTTCTCTGCAATAATAATTGACCCCTTAATACCTTACATATCAGAAGAGTTAGATGTTGGATATGATAAAATAGGTATAGCCTTGCTGGTTGGTTCAGTTTTTTCTGTAGTTTCTGCCCTTATTTCAGGAATGCTTTGTGATAAAGTCCAAATAAGAAAAGTTATACTTTTTGGCCTGCTGGTGCTTTTTTTAGGCGCCCTAATCTTTGGAATTTATATTAATTTTATATTATTTTTTTTAGTTTTAATTTTATTAAGGTCCGGCTTTAGCACAATTGATTCTTCAGTACATATTTATGTTACGAAGATATTTAAGAAAAAACATAGCCCAATTTTTTTAAAACTTGATATTTTCTGGTATCTAGGGGCAGTAATTGGACCACTTCTTATAGGGATTGCTTTATTTTTTAACATAAATCCCAATTTTGCTTTTTATTTATTAGCATTAGCTTTTTTTGTAGTTTTAATTTTATTCTTTTTTGTTACTAAAAATGCAGGCAAAATACAAAAAAGCACCAGCAATATTAATTTTAAACCAGTACTTAAGGTTGTAAAAAATCCTGTAGTGATTACTGCTAGCTTCCTGCTGTTTTTTGGCATGGGAACCATGGTTGGGCTTTCAACATGGTTAACAACTTACTTCACAGCTTTCAATATTGAGATATCAATTAGCTCAATAGTCCTTTCCGGTTTTTGGCTTTTTTCTTCTATGGGGCTTTACTTAGGAAAAAAAATACTTCCAAGAACAAATGAAATAACATTGCTGCTTATAGGGAGCATAGCAGGGGCATTGTTTTTAGCTGCTGTTAGCTTTTTGGATATGGCTATTCTAAAAATAATTTTCTTATTACTACATGCCTTATTTTTCTCAATAATATTTACACTAGGCATTTCAATTACTGCATACGAGGGCTCTAATTTAAAGGGCACAATAATAGGTTTTAATATAGCTATTGCCATATCTGGCGGCCTTTTATTTAGGCCGCTATTGGGCTTCGTGGCAGAATATGTGGGAAAGAGCTATATTATTTTTCTAAACTTATTAGGGTCATTAATTACTGTAATTTGCGTAATTATCCTTTATATAGTTCTAAAGCATAAATATAATACTAAGCTAAAGTTTTTCTCAAAATAGACAGCATGCAAAGAATGGCAATAGATGGCATTGTCCCTATAGCCAAAATTAAAAAGTAATTCTTATAATTTAAAACAGAATTAGAAAATTTTTTAAATATTGAAAAAAACAATATCAAAATAATATAATCCGCAAATAGAAT
>JAGYOJ010000133.1 GCA_018399435.1 Actinomycetota bacterium
AACTTCTTTACTTATTGCTAAATTCCCCTCTTGATTATAATATACAAAATCAGAGGAATTAGCTCTTTTCCCAGAAATTTATTAAATGGATTAAAAAATAAAAATATTTATGGCTAGAAATAAAAAAAAGATTGGAATTGCTTTAAGCGGGGGCGCAGCAAGAGCGCTTTCACATATAGGCGCCCTTAAAGTATTAGAAGAACTTGATTTTGAGATAGAAGCAATAAGCGGTACCAGCATGGGTGCAATTATAGGGGCCTTTTATTGTGCAGGAATCAGCCTTAAAACAATTGAGGATTATGTAAATTCTATGGATTGGCGCAGTTTTTTGATGTTTTCAGATATTACCTTGCCAAGGATGGGCATTATAAATGGTAGAAGGGTTGAGCAAGTATTAGATGATTTTTTAGGGGAAAAAGAATTTAGCCAGTGTTCAAAAAAGTTTTGTTGTGTAGCTGTAGACCTTATCAGCCAAGACAGGGTAGTGCTATCATCAGGAAAATTAAAAAAAGCGGTAAGGGCTTCTATTTCTATTCCAGGATTTTTTTCTCCCGTATTTTATGATGATAAAATATTGGTAGATGGCGGAGTCATAGAGCCTTTTCCATCAAAGGCCATTAGAATGTTTGACTTAGACGGGGTAATAGGTGTTTCTATTTCTTTTAAGAGGGGAAAAGATTTAAGGGGATATTATAAAAATATTGCTAACCCTAATAAAAGAAATGCTGCAGATAGGCTCAGAAGCTTTTTTTCAAAAGGAAAAGGAAAAAAACAAATTACTACTTATGAAATACTTAATACCAGTTTTAATATAATTCAAAGGGAAATGTCTAGGCAGTATCATAAATATGCAGATGTTGTTATACAGCCCGAGGTAGGAAATTTTGGGTTTTTTGATTTTACCAGTGGAAAAGAAATAATTAAAAAAGGGGTAATAGCAGCAGAAAATAAATTGCCGGATATTGAAAAATTATTAAAATAATTATTTAAATTTCATTGAAAAGTCAATAGCTTTAGCAGAATGGGTAATAAAACCGCTTGAGATTATATCAACTTTTGTGTCGCAGATATTATTAATGTTTTGCAGGGTAACATTTCCTGAAACTTCAATTATGGTTTCTTTTTTAGCTTTCCCCCTTATAATTTTTACTGCTTCCTTGATTTGACTTATATTCATATTATCAAGCATTATTATATCTACCAAAGCCTCTATAGCTTCTTCTAATTGGGCAAAATTCTGTACTTCTACTTCTATTTTTAAGGTATGCGGTATCTTGTTTTTGATCTTGTTTACAGCTTTGGTTAAGCTGCCAGCTACTGCTATATGGTTATCTTTTAGCATTATTCCATCAAAAAGCCCAAAACGGTGGTTATAGCCGCCCCCGCACCTAACTGCATATTTTTCTAATTTTCTTAGCCCCGGCTTGGTTTTCCTGGTATCAACAATTTTAATGCCTTTTTTTGAAGCTATGGAAGCAAACTTATTCGTTATAGTTGAAATACCGGATAAATGCTGAATAAAATTTAAGGCAGGCCTTTCTGCCTTAAGAAGCGAAGCAGTCGGACCTTCTATTTCTAAAACTATTTCACCCAGCCCTATTTTATCTGAATCATTTTTTAACTTTTTCACCTTTATATTTCTATCCACCTGCCCAAATAAGCAAGATGCAATATTTGTCCCGCACAGAACAGCCCCATCTTTTTCCTTGCACATTATAGATGCTTTTGAGCTGTGGTTTTCAGGCAATAAGTATTTTGTTGTTATATCGCCATAGCCTGCTAAATCTTCTTTAAGGCTTAGGCTGATTAGCTCTAGCATCTCTTCGCTTTTTATTTCTTCCAATTATTCGACCTCTTTATAAAAGATTTTACCGTTTTTTTGTATTATGTGCTTTTTCCAGTTTTTATTATCTTTTTGGGGATAGTCATTTCTTTGGTGGGTTCCCCTGCTTTCTTTTCTAATTCTTGCAGCATTAATAATTAATTTTGCTACTGTAAGCATATTTATTAGCTCTTTAGCTTTCTTTGTTTTTCTTCCGTATAGGTCTTTGTTGGTGACATAATTTTCAATAAAATCCCTTGCCTCCAGCAAGCCTTTTTTATCCCTTAAGATGCCAACATTTTCGCTCATTATTGTTCTAAGTTCAGAAATTATTTTATCAATATCTTTTATCTTTTTTTCCTTTAAAACCGCGGTTTGCGGCTTAGCTAAAACTTTTTCAATGTTTTTTTTGATATTATTTTTATCTGCAGTTTCTCTTTTTAGTTTTTTATTTATATCCTTATAAATATTCCATCCATAAACCAGTCCTTCTATTAGTGAATTGCTGGCAAGCCGGTTTGCCCCATGTGCTCCTGTAGCAGCTACTTCCCCACATGAATATAGCCCTTCTATATCTGTTAGGCCGTCATGGCCTGTTTTTACTCCTCCATTCATGTAATGGGCTGCTGGAGACACTTTTATTAAATCTTTTTTTAAATCCAGGCCATTTTCTTTTAATTTAGATATTATATTTGGGAACCTAATCTTTAGCATGCTCCTGGGCAAGTGAGTGGCATCAAGGTAAACATAATGGCACTGGCTTTCATTCATAACCCTTACCATTTCTTTTACTACTATATCCCTTGGCGCAAGTTCTGCCCTTGGATGCTTATTTAGCATAAACCTTTTTCCATTGCAATCCCTAAGATATGCCCCTTCGCCCCTTAAAGCCTCGCTTATTAAAAAAAGGCTGCCGTCTTTGGTTTTAAATACAGTAGGATGGAATTGTATAAATTCTATATCCATAATGCTTGCACCAGCCCTGTAAGCCATTGCTATGCCATCTCCTGTAGAGATCTCGGGATTAGTAGTGAGCTCATATAGCTGGCCAATGCCACCGCTAGCTAGAATTATATAGGAACATGGGTGAATTTCTAATAAGTTTTTATCAGTATCTAAACCCATAACCCCTATAACCCTATTTTTATATGCCAGTATATCGGTCACAAAATAATTGGGGTAAAATTCAATATTTTTAGAGTTTTTTGCATTTTCCACTAATTTTTTTTCAATTTCTTCACCTGTGGCATCCCCTCCTGCATGCAATATTCTGGGAAAACTATGCCCGCCTTCAGTAGTTAAACTAATTTCTCCACTGGATATGTCAAAATTTATGCCAAACTCTATAAGCTTTTCAATCATTTTTGGCGCTTTTCTAACCAATATTTTTACTGCGCTGCTGTCACATAGGCCCTGGCCTGCTTCTATAGTATCTTCATAATGGTTTTTCCAAAAATCCGGTTTCTTGATTGCTGCTGCTATCCCTCCCTGGGCATACCAGGTTGTTGATTCAGGCAAAGTGCTTTTAGTTAAAATTTTTACCTTATGTTGCTTTGAAAGGTTTATTGCCGTAGAGAGCCCGGCTATCCCACTGCCTATAACAATACAATTGGAGTAACCTGTAACTTTTTTAAAACTTTTAGGATTTAATACATATCTAGGAAACATGTTTAGCTACTTGCTTAACTCTAACATTTTTTCTATGGCTCCCTTTGCTTTGTTTATTATTTCTTCTGAAAGCTTTATTTCATACCTGTCTTCTTCTAAAGACCATAAAATTTTTTCGAGATTTATCAATTTCATATTTGGGCAAATTCCCTGCTTGCTGGCAGGAATAAAAATTTTATCGGGGTTTTCTTTTTTTAAACGGTGAATTAAACCAATTTCTGTCCCGATTATAAATCTTTTTTCCTTTGAGTTCCTAACATATTCTAGCATCCCGCCAGTGCTTCCCACCACATCTGCAACATCTATAACATCTGGGGTTGATTCTGGGTGTACCAAAACCACTGCATCCAGAAATTCTTTTTTTAGTTTAACAATTTGCTTGGCGCTTATAATAACATGGGTAGGGCAGTAACCATTCCATAATATCATTTCCCTGCCAGTTTGGTTTTGCACATAACTGCCTAAATATTTATCCGGGATAAATATTATTTGTTTGTCCTTTGGTATAGAATTGACAATATCTACAGCATTAGAAGAAGTACAACAGATATCACTTAAAGCCTTAGTTTCTGCGGTTGAGTTAACATAACATACAACTATTGCTTCTGGATTTTTTTCTTTTAGCTGTTTTAACTTTTTTGGACTAATCATGTCTGCCATTGGACATGTGCTTGAATCATCAGGGATGAGGACTTTCTTTTCCGGGGAAAGAATTTTAGCTGTCTCTGCCATAAAGGTGACCCCACAAAAAACAATAATGCTGTTTTTTGTTTTAGATGCCTTAATGCTTAATTGTAGAGAATCTCCAACAAAATCTGCTATATCCTGGACTTCTCCAATTTGGTAATTATGTGCAAGAATAACAGCATCTTTTTCTTTTTTTAATTTAGTTATCCTTGATGCCAATTCAATATTATTTTTTGCCATAGCTTGAAAATTCTTTTTTAATAAACAGTATTAGTTATTTTAAAACAACATTACTAAAATTTAAACAAATAAATTGATTAGCCTGATATTTATAAATTTTTTTTAAAATATTTACTAAAATCTTAAAATTTAAGGAAAAA
>JAGYOJ010000134.1 GCA_018399435.1 Actinomycetota bacterium
TTTGCTTTTTTATCCCATCTAGGCTTTATTCTAAAGCCACCAAAGTAAAAATGAAAAGCAAAAAAATGGGGCAGTTTGTGACAGGTAAGAATCTTTTAAAAGCATTAAAGCTATAGGGACAAATATAAAAGACAGTATTAAAAAGGAAAAAGAGGATAAAAAAAGAAGGCCTCCCAAAAATGTAGATACGCCCTTGCCTCCCTTAAACCCTATATAGGCCATTCAGTTATGTCCAATCATTGCAAACACTACAGCCAGCAATGGAATAAATTCATGGCTGGAGAACCTGGAGCCAATGAATGCTGCAAGGGCTCCTTGCTAAAATCTGCTATAGTTACTAAAACTACTGCAAATTTGCCAACGCTGGGAAAAGTATTCATACTACCGACATTTTTGCTTACTCTATACTTCATATCCACGGCTTTAATTTTTCCAGCGATATATGCTGAAGGTAAAGAGCCAATAAGATAGGAAATAAGTAAAATAAAAAATAAATTTAACCAAAAGTTTTCAAGGAGCAAAAGTATCCTCCCAATTATTTTTTATTTTGTTAACAATTATACATTTTTTTGTTATAAAATATTATAATCTTTGCCTTTAGTAACCATTAGGAAGCTTTCAAATTTGCTTGAGGAAAAAAAATAGACTTATTTCAGAAAGTTTAAATTAATTTATTTATATGCCGGATGCAAAATTACTTTTTAGGATCTGTGCATATTGATAATATGTATTACTTTTTGTTTTTAAAATGATAGAATCTGTATTTAAATAGCATAGTGTTTAAGAGCATGGTAAAAAAGAATATATTAGTTGATATAACTATATATATAGTATTTATACTCCTTGGGATGTATATTTCGGTATTTCAAAGGTCGCTTAATGACATTAGCGCATCCTATATTTTTTTGGGCACTTTTAAGGGGGTTTTAATTACCAGCCATTTTGCAGGTTTTTTAATAATGCCTCTTGTGACTGGTGAAATTTCAGATAAATTTGGTAGGAAGCTTATGTCCTGCATTGGCTTTGCTTCATTTTTTTTAGGCTTAGTTTTATCTATTGTAACTAAAAATATTTATCTATATATTTTTGCTTTTTCTCTTATAGGTGGCGGTTTTGGTGTTATTGAAGGGCTCATGACTACAATATTAGTTGATATAAATAAGGATAAAGAGAATATAGTGATAAATATTTCTCAAGCTTTCTTTGTTGTAGGCGCATTATTGGGCCCATTTCTTGTTAGCTTTTTTATAACTAAAGGATATAACTGGCGCCATATCTATTTTATTTTTGCTGTTTTTTCTTTCATTTATATTATCTATTTTGCATTACTAAAATTTAAAAAAAGCAGGCGCGGAGTTGGAAAATTGAAAGGAATTATAGTTTTAAAACTATTAAAAAAGCCAGTTTTGCTGCTTTTAGCTTTAAGCATTTTAATGTATGTAGGTATTGAGCAGGGCATTGGCTTCTTTATTACAACTTATATACAAAAACTTACAGTATCTGAATTTATACCCAGTTTGGTTTTATCTGGTTTCTGGGGCTTTATGATAATAGGCAGGCTGTCTTGTGGTTTTTTAAGCAGGCGTTTTGACTCAAAAAAAATAATTATTATATTAGCGCTTTTTTCTGGAATATCCCTTTTATTTATAATTTTTGCCAAAGGCTATATCCTTACAGGGATAGGTTTTTCGCTACTAGGGCTGGGCTTCTCGGGGATATGGCCACTGATAGTTTTTCTGGCAAGTAAAAATTACAGGATTTATTCAGGTACAGCTGTGGGGATAATGATGGCTTCCAGCGCTTTAGGGGGAATGATTATACCCTTCTTGTCTGAAACAGCAGGCAGCTCATTTGGCATAAATATTGGCATAGCTTCTTTTTTGATTCCGGTTATTGCTATAATAATAGCTCAATTTGCAATTATCAGGATAAAGGCAAAGAAAATAGATAGCTAGGTTTGCAGCTGGTATTGGAATTTATAAAGCTTGTAGTATACGCCTTTTTTTTGTAGCAAGCTTTTATGTGTGCCTTCTTCAATTATTTTTCCATGGGAAAGCACTAAAATTTTATCAACATTTCTTATGGTAGATAGCCTGTGGGCGATTACAATGCTAGTTCTGTTTTTCATTATTTTTTTTAAAGCATCCTGGATTAAAGCTTCAATTTCTGAGTCTATACTTGAAGTAGCTTCATCCAGAACTAGCAAAACTTCAGGATTGTAAACAATTGATCTTGCAAAAGCAATTAGTTGCCTTTGCCCTGATGAAAGTATTTTTCCTCTTTCTTTTATCTCCTGGCCATACTTTAGAGGAAGCTTTTGGATAAACTGATGGGCATTTACATATTTTGCTGCTTGCACCACTTGCTCTTTTGAAATATTTTTATTTCCCAGCCTGATGTTTTCTAAAATACTTCCAGAAAACAAAAAGACATCCTGCATGACTACACCTATGTGTTTTCTTAATTTGTTTAAATCAAACTTTCCAATATCAATGCCATCTATATAAATTTTGCCTTTTTGTATATCATAAAACCTATTGAGCAAGTTTATTATTGAAGTCTTGCCAGAGCCAGTTGCCCCAACAAATGCAATGCTTTTACCGCTTTCAAGGTTAAAAGAGATATCCTTTAGCACATATTCATCTTTATTATAGGCAAACCATACATTCTCAAATCTAATATTGCCATTAATTTTATCTTTTATTACCGGACTTTTGGGAGATATTATTGTAGGCTTAAGCTCAAGTAATCCAAATATTCTTTCAGAAGCAGAAATTGCTTCCTGGAGTATGCCAAACTTTTCGCTTAGGTCACTTATAGGATGGAAAAATTTTTCTATATATTGGATAAAAGCAATCAGGGTCCCAAATGTTAATGCATTTTTTATAACCTGGCCTCCGCCATACCATACTATAAGGGCAATGGCTAAAGTGCTAATTAAAGTAACGATAGGGAAAAATACAGCATAGTAAAAAACTGTTTTTAGGTATGCATCCAGATATCCTTTATTAAGGCTATTAAATTCTTTCCTATTTTTCTTTTCCCTATTAAAAATTTTAGTTGTGTCCATTCCAGATATTGCTTCCTGGAGATATGAATTTATTGCTGAAATTTTTGCCCTAATTATTCTAAATGTTTTTCTAACCTTTGACCTGAAAATAAAAGTGGCTATTGCTAAAAATATAAGGACAGAAAAAGTAATAAGGGATAATTTTAAATTCAAGCTTAACATTATTGCCATTATTCCAACTATCATAAAAATATCGCCAAATAAGGTAACAATACCAGAAGAAAGCATCTGGTTAAGGGTTTGGACATCTGTGGTCACCCGAGTCATGATTTTTCCCACAGGGGTTTTGTCAAAAAAGGACATGGGCATTTTATATATATGGGAAAAAATATCAGATCTCATATCATGCATTATTTTCTGTCCCATAAGTTCAGTAAAATATTGCTGGAAAAAACGGATAATAAATTCAAATAATATAACCAGGCCATAAAGTAAAGCTATATATAAAAAACCCTCCAGCCTGCCTGGAGTTATATGCTGGTCAATGGCTAATTTAATGAGGTAAGGCCCAAGTATTTGAAGCCCCGCTGTAAGCAAGAGCAGGAAAACAGTAAAAACCAGCAAAAGCTTATATGGCTTAACATAATTGAATAACTTTTTTACTGTCTTGCGGTCAATGCTTTTTTCAATTATTTTTTCTTCTTTCATAACTCTTCTTCCAATTCTTCTGAGAGCTGCTGCCTGTAATATAATTTTTGGTAAATATTGCAACTTTCTAGAAGTTGCTGGTGGTTTCCAGTTTTACCAATTTTTCCATCCTCCATCACAATTATCATGTCCGAATCCTTAATAGTAGATATTCTATGCGATACTATTATAGTAGTCATGCCTTCAGTATTTTTCCTCAAATCGTTTAATATTGATTCTTCAGTTTTGGTATCTACATTAGAAAATGAATCATCTAAAATTATTATGGAGGGATTAATAATTATCGCCCTTGCTATTGCAAGCCTTTGTTTTTGCCCCCCTGAAAGTGTTACCCCCCTTTCACCAATAACAGTATTATAGCCATCAGGAAAATCTATTATGTCTTCATGCAGGTGGGATATTTTTGAAGCATGTTCTATTTTTTTCTCAGTTTCTTCTAATTCAAAATCCTGTCTGCAGCCAAACAATATATTTTCCTTAATAGATTTTGAAAACAGGAAAGGGTCTTGTTTTGCATAACCTATTTTTGAACGGAGCATATCCAGGGAGAACATCTTAATGTCTATGCCGTCTATATATATCCTGCCTTTTTGCGGGTCATAAAGCCTGGGAATTAAGTTAAGCAAGGTAGATTTGCCGCTACCAGTAAATCCGACAATTCCAAGCTGCATTCCAGCATTTATTGTAAAATCAATATTTTTTAAGCCCCATCCATTTTTTGCGTATGCATCCATAAGTTTTTGATCCATTAAATTTTTTTGTATATACTCATCATAATCAGCTTCATTTTCATATTTGAAAAATACATTTTCGAACTTAATGCTA
>JAGYOJ010000135.1 GCA_018399435.1 Actinomycetota bacterium
TAAATTATTAAATTTTTTATAAACAGTATTTAATATAAAATCAATATCTTCTCTGGTTGCGGAATCAAAAACAATAATCTTATAGCCTTCTTTTATTTTATCCCCCATTAAATGCAATAAATTTTCTTTTCCCTTGTATATATCCTTTAAGCATATGGCGGTCACGGGCAATTTTGTTTGTTCCTTTATAATATCAGGGATATATGACTTATTTATCTCTTTTAGGTCTTTTGAAAAACCTGCCTGCCCTAAAGGTTTCCCCCCAATTATTTGATATCCGTCTATTGTAATTCTATCCATGTCGGGAATTGCATTTAATATAAAGCAGAGACTAAAATCTGTAGAATTAAAAATGGCTTCTATTTCTCTGCCTACATTTCCCCTGAAGGCAGTATCTATTTTTTTTATTAAATTAAAATCACGAAAATTTATGCTCTTAAAAAAATTATATATTTTCTCATAAGCCTGGTTTTTTCCAGCTGTCCTGGTATTAGAATTAATTACACAAAATTTCTTATGGCTTAGCTGGTCTTTACCAACATTATCAATATCTAAAAATACATTTATGCCTTCCTTGCCTGATACAAAATAAGAGGCAGCATTAGTGGCTCCAGTTAGGTCATCTGCAATTAATACAATCTTTTTCATTTATTTAAATATTTTTATTTTGCAAAATCTGAACCTGGCATAGGGACATAATCTGTCTGCCCGCCTGATATAGATATTATCTGTCCAGTCATATAACTTGAGTCATCGCTGCATGCATATACTACAGGCCTAGCAATTTCTTCAACTCTTCCCACCCTTCCAATAGGAATATAAGGGTGCCAGTTTTCAGGATATTTGGGATCAGTTTCCCTGTTTCTTTTAATGTCTATTGTCCCGGGGGCTATTGCATTAACCCTTATATTATATGGGGCAAGCTCTACAGCCATTGATTTTGTCAGAAGCGTAAGCCCGCCTTTAGAAGAACAATAAGGCACCAAACAATCCATAGATCCATTTGCAGCAATTGATGATATATTAACAATCACCCCACCACCTCTTTTTACCATTTCCCTTGCGGCTAGCTGTGAGGCCATAAAAGCTCCCTTTAGGTTTGTGCTTAAAGTTTTATCCCAAATTTCTTCAGTTATCTCAAAAAATGGTTTCCAGATTGCAATGCCTGCATTATTTACCAAAATATCAATTCTTCCATAACTATCTACGGCCTTGCCTATTAATTTTTTTACCCCATCCATCTTACCGATATCTGCTCTGCAGGTTATTGCCTTCCTTTTCGCGCTTTTTTCAATAAAATTTTTTACAGATTCTGCTCCCTTCCTATCAGAATTATAATTTATCAAAAGGTTAGCCCCTTCTCTTGCTAGTTCTTTGGCAATTGCAGCACCAATGCCTTTGCTTGAACCGGTTACGATAGCTATTTTGTTTTCTAGCTTCAAAATGTCTCCCCTGAAATTGATTTCAGAAATTGATTTCAATATATATTAAAATATTGAATTTTTCAATGCATTTTTATTTGTAAATTGTTTTAAAATAATCTAATATTAATCAATAAGCAATAATTGTTATATGTTAATATTAACAATTGTTACGATATCTTAACTTTTTATGAATAAAAAAGCTATAAAAGAAGAACAAATTACTATTTCCATTAATGGCATTAAAATTAATGGGAGTCCTGGCCAGACAATTCTAGAAGTCGCTTTAGAAAATGATATTTTTATACCCCATCTGTGTTATGACCCAAGAATAAATATTCAAGGTGCGTGCAGGCTATGCCTGGTAGAAATTGAAGGATTTAGGGAAGCTGTTCCTTCTTGTATTACTAAAATATCTCAAGGCTTAAAGATTAAAACTGATACTGACCACATAAGAAATCTAATAAAGTTAAACCTGGAACTTATTGTATCAGACCATCCCCTTGATTGCCTAACCTGTGAATCCTGTGGCAATTGTGAACTACAGGATCTTGCATACCTTTATGATATCGACCAAAACAGATTCCGCGGCGAGGTACACCCAAAAAAGGTTTTTGAAGATAACCCCTTTATAATTAGGGATAATGAAAAATGTATTCTTTGCGGAAGATGCGTTAGAATCTGTGATAATCTGATAGGGGCTAATGCAATTGGTTATGCAGGCAGGGGTTTTGATTGTGAAATCATCCCTGCATTTGAGCAAAGCTTAAAAGATACAGATTGCATATTTTGTGGTAATTGTATATCCACTTGCCCTGTTGGAGCCCTGCAGGCAAAACCTTATTTAAAAAAAGCAAGGGCTTGGGAAACTAAAAAGATACAAACCACTTGCCCTTATTGTGGGGTTGGATGCCAAATAAACTTGCATGTAAAAAATAATAAAATTGTAAATATTACATCAGATGTCGGGAAAAATATAAATAAGGGCAGCTTATGCGTTAAGGGCAAATTTGGCCTTGATTTTGTCCATGATAGCAAAAGGCTAACCTCCCCTCTTAAAAAAAGGGATGGTAAATTTGAAAAAATTTCCTGGACCAATGCCATGGGTTCTATTTCTTCTAAATTAAAAGAAATTATTAAAAACCATGGCCCGGACTCAATTGGCATATTAAGTTCTGCAAAATGCACCAATGAAGAAAATTTTCTTCTTTCTAGGTTTGCCCGTGCAACAATTGGCACGAACAATATTGACCATTGCGCAAGGCTCTGCCATGCGTCTACCATTACTGGGCTTATTCCTACTTTTGGCAGCGGGGCCATGACTAATTCTTTTGAAGATATAAAAGATTCAGACGCGGTTATAGTTATTGGGTCAAATACGACTGAAGCGCATCCAGTTATTAGTTATGAGCTTATAAATCAAGTGATTGAGCATAATTTAAAATTAATAGTTATTGATCCCAGAAAAATTCCACTTACTAAATATGCTTATATACACCTCCAACAAAAACCTGGCACAGATATTGCAGTTCTTTTGGGATTGATGAATGTAATTTATGAAAATGATTTGCATGATACGGAATATATTGATAAAAGAACTGAAAATTTTGAAAATTTTATTAACAGCTTTAAGGAATACAGCCCGGAAAAAGTTGAACAATTATCCGGGGTTATAAAAGATGATTTAATAGAAGCAGCTAAGGTTTATGGTTCTGCTAAAACTGCATCTATCTTTTATTCAATGGGCATAACACAACACACCTGTGGCACAGAAAATGTTATATCAGTTGCCAACCTTGCTATGATGGGAGGAAATGTTGGCAAAAAAGGCGGGGGCGTTAATCCCTTAAGGGGACAAAATAATGTGCAGGGGGCCTGTGACCTTGGGGCACTCCCAAATGTTTATAGTGGATACCAATATGTTGAAGACAACGAAATTAGGGAAAAATTTGAAAAAGAATGGGGCAAAAAACTTCCCCCTAAAAAAGGCCTTACTGTTACTGAAATGATTGACGGGGCGCTATCAGGAAAAATTAAAGTCCTCTACATCATGGGCGAAAACCCAATGCTTAGCGATCCCGATATATTACATGTAGCCCAAGGGCTAAAAAATTTAGATCTTTTGGTAGTACAAGATATTTTTATAACAGAAACAGGAGAATTTGCCGATTTTATACTGCCAAGCGCCTGTTTTGCAGAAAAAAACGGAACTTTTACCAATACAGACCGCAGGATCCAAAGAGTAAACAAGGCATTGAATCCGCCAGGCGAAGCAATGGAGGACTGGAAAATTATCTGCAGGCTATCAGAAAAGCTTGGCTATAATATGGGGTATTCTTCAGTTTCTGAGATAATGGATGAAATTGCGAAGGTCACTCCAATATATGCCGGGATTAACTACAAAAGGCTTAATGCCTCGCCGCTTCAATGGCCATGTACCGGAAAAGATCATCCTGGAACCGATATACTGCATGCAAAAAACTTTGCCAGAGGCAAAGGAAGGTTCATGCCGGTTGAATTTAGCTTGCCAGCAGAAAACCCTGATAAAAAATACCCTTATATCTTAACCACCGGGAGAATACTATACCACTTCCATACAAGGACGATGACTGGAAAATCAGAGTTTTTAAACTTAATTGCGCCTATGGCTTTAGCCCATATAAATGAAGAGGATGGAAGAGATTTAAATATCAAAGATGGGGAGAAAATAAGGCTGGAAACCAGGAGAGGAAAAATAGAAGCAGTTGCGAAAGTTGACGGTAATATTAAAAAAGGAGTAGTATTTATTCCCTTCCATTTTGCTGAGTCCCCAGCCAATAAATTAACAAACCCTGTGCTTGACCCCAAAGCCAAGATACCTGAGTATAAAGCCTGTGCTGTAAGTATTTCCAAGGTATAAAAAATTTTGCCAAAATTTTTTTACGCAATAGCATTTTATTAAAACAACTTATTTTTTTATTTGGTATTCTTAAAAAAGCTTTATAGCATTCTATTTGCTTTAAATTGAAAAAGCTTAATGTCTTTTAATTAAAATATTTTTTCAATAAAAATAATATTATCAAATCAAATCTCAACAGGAATTTA
>JAGYOJ010000136.1 GCA_018399435.1 Actinomycetota bacterium
AAAAAAATAAAAATAATCTAATTTTCAGGCGCAACAATACCAAATGAAGCTATTTTATTATCCTTATCTAAATTCATAATCTTTACACCTTGGGTTGACCTTCCCATTTTTGATATAGATTTTACCCTCATCCTTATTAAAATACCATTAGTTGAAATTACCATTAAATCCTGCCCTTCTTTTACTATTCCAGCTCCTGCTAGTTTCCCTTTCTTTTCATTCATTTTTATAGTAAGCATTCCAAGGCCGCCCCTATTTTGTTGCTTATAATGTGAAAGGGCTGTCCTTTTCCCGAAGCCATTTTCAGTTAATACAAAAAGATCAGAGTCAACCTCTTTTATTACCATCATGGTGAGAACTTCGTCTCCTTTTGCCAAATCCATTCCCTTTACTCCAGTAGCTGTTCTCCCCATTGGCCTGCAATCTTTTTCGCTAAAACGTATCGCTTTGCCCTTACGGGAAACCATAACTATTTCATTATTGCCATTTGATTTTTCTACTTTTATTAGCTCATCACCCTTTTTTATACTAATAGCTATAATTCCATCTTTCCTTGAAGAATCGTAGGCTGTAATTTTGGTCTTTTTAACCAAACCCTTACGTGTTGCAATTATTAAATACTGGTCCTCTTTATATTCTTTAACTGCTATTATGGCCCTTACCTTCTCTCCGGAACTAAAAGGTAAAATATTTACCATTGCCTTACCTTTAGAGGTCCTGCTTCCAGTAGGCAGCTCATGTACTTTTAACCTGTAAACTTTTCCAAAGCTAGAAAAGAACATAATGTAATGGTGTGTAGAGGATATAAATAAGTGCTCAACGAAATCATCTTGTTTGAGATTCATTCCGCTAACTCCTCTTCCACCTCTCCTTTGTTTTCTATAAGTTGTAACAGGCACTCTTTTTATATAGCCTGAATGGGTTACAGAAATTACATTTTCTTCTTCCGGTATTAAATCCTCTATTTCAATATCTGAAGTTTTAGAAGTTATATCAGTTCTCCTAACATCATTATATTTCTTTTTTATATCAAGGAGCTCATCTTTTAATACTTCATATATTAATTTCTCGCTTCCCAGTAGCTCCTTTAATTCTTTAATTTGTTTAAGTAATTGCTTATGCTCCTTTTTAATCTTATCCATTTCCAGGCCTGTTAATCTCTGCAGTTTCATATCCAATATCGCTTGTGCTTGTATAGGAGTTAGGTCGAAATTTTTAACAAGCCTTTTCTTAGCAGTTGGCACATCCTTTGAAGACCTTATAGTTTTTATTACCTCATCAAGGTTATCTAAAGCTATAATCAAACCTTCTAAAATATGGGCCCTGTCTTCTGCTTTCTTTAATTCATACTTGGTTCTTCTTACCACAACTTCATATCTATGTTTTTTAAATTCATCAATAAGACTAATTAAATTTAAAGTTCTAGGGACTCCATTTACAAGCGCTATAAGTATTACGCCAAAAGTTTCTTCAAGCTGCGTATTTTTATAAAGATGATTTATAATTACCTTAGGCTCAACTGTCTTCCTTACCTCTATTACTACTCTCATTCCGCTTTTGTCTGATTCATCCCTTAAGTCAGTGATGCCTTCAATCTTTTTACTTCTTACCAAATATGCAATTTTTTCAATAAGTTTAGCTTTATTCACCTGATATGGAAGCTCGCTAATAATTATTTGGGGCTTCCTTTTTTTTAATGCTCCTGCTTTAACCCTTCCTCTCATAACCACTCTGCCCCTGCCATTTTCATATGCTTTTACTATTCCATCAACACCCATAATAATGCCACCAGTTGGAAAATCAGGGCCCTTAATCTTTTTCATTAAATCTTTTACGCTAGCTTTAGGATGGTCAATGTAATAAACAATGGCATCAACAACTTCTCCTAAATTATGGGGAGGAATATTTGTAGCCATTCCTACTGCAATACCAGAAGAACCGTTTACAAGCAAGTTTGGAAATTTTGAAGGCAATACCTCAGGTTCTTTTAATGAATTATCAAAATTATCTATAAAATTAACTGTATCTTTATCAATATCGGCAAGCATTTCTTCTGCAATTCTTGAAAGCCTTGCTTCCGTATATCTCATTGCTGCAGCACTATCACCGTCAACAGAGCCAAAATTACCATGGCCATCTACCAATGGATATCTATATGAAAATACTTGCGCCATTCTTACCATAGAATCATAAACTGCGGTATCGCCATGTGGATGATACTTTCCTAAAACTTCACCAACAATCCTTGCAGATTTTTTATAGGGCGATGTATGGGTCATTCCCATATCATTCATCGCATGAAGAATACGCCTGTGTACAGGTTTTAACCCATCTCTTACATCAGGCAGCGCCCTACCTATGATTACACTCATTGCATAATTTAGGTATGAGTCCTGCATCTCTGATTCAATTTCAACATTTTTAACTTTTCCTCTAAGTTCGAATACCATAATTTATGTTCACCTTCTCACACATCAATAAAAGAAACATCTTTTGCATTTTTTTGTATAAATTCTCTCCTGGGCTCTACCTTACTGCCCATTAATGTTGAAAACGTGTCATCAGCAATTAATGCATCTTCTATCTCAACTTTTAATAGGGTCCTGGTTTCGGGGTTCATAGTAGTTTCCCAAAGCTGTTCTGGGTCCATCTCACCTAAACCTTTGTATTGTTGTGTATCTAATTTTTTACCTTTAAGCTTGTTCCTAATTTTTTTAAGTTCTTTTTCATTATAAGCATAAAAAACTTCTTTTTTATTTTTAACCTGATAAAGGGGCGGCTGTGCTATATATACATACCCTTCTTCAATTAATTTTTTCATATGCCTGTAAAGGAAAGTCAGAATAAGGGTTCTAATATGTGCGCCGTCAATATCTGCATCAGTCATTATAATTAATTTATGATACCTGGCATTTTTAATATCAAATTCCGTGTCTATTCCAGTTCCCATTGCTGTAATTATTGCCTGTATCTCAGCATTATTTAAAATTCTATTAAGCCTTGCCTTTTCGACATTTAGTATTTTACCTCTAAGCGGAAGTATTGCTTGAAATCTCCTATCTCTAGCCTGCTTGGCGCTTCCACCTGCAGAATCTCCCTCCACTAAGAATAATTCACAAAATTGGGGATCGGTTACAGAACAGTCTGCAAGCTTTCCTGGCAGAGAGCTGCTTTCCAGTAAAGATTTCTTTCTGGTTAGGTCCCTGGCTTTCTTAGCGGCACTTCTTGCCCTTGCAGCTTCCATACATTTTTTTACTATGACCTTGCCAATTGAAGGATTTTCTTCTAAGAATTCTGCAAGCCTTGCATTAACCGTAGATTCTACAAATCCCTTTATTTCGCTATTGCCTAATTTAGTTTTAGTCTGACCTTCAAATTGCGGATCTTTTAGCTTAACGCTAACAATGCCTGTCAAGCCTTCCCTGATATCTTCACCTAAAAGATTTGAATCCTTATCTTTTAATAAATTATTCGATCTAGCATAGTCATTTATTGTCCTTGTAAGGGCTCCTTTTATGCCGCTTAGATGGGTTCCACCTTCAGTTGTATTTATATTATTTGCAAAAGAGAAAATACTCTCACTAAAGCCATTAGTATATTGCATGGCTATTTCAACTTCATGGTCTTCCTCGGAATTTTTTATATAAATTACTTTCTTATGCAATATATCCTTTTTCTCACAAAGATATTTTACAAAATCTACAATTCCACCTTCAAATTTAAATTCTTCTTTCTTTTCTTCTTCTTTTCTTCTATCAAGCAGGATAATTTTTAGGCCTTTATTTAAAAAAGCCATTTCCCTCATTCTGCTTGCAAGTATTTCATATTTATAGTTTATTTCTTCAAAAATTTTCTTATCAGGAGAAAAAGTTATAGCCGTACCATGGTTTTTTGTTTTCTCAATTTTTTTAAGTTCTCCTGTAGATTTCCCCCTTTTATAATCTTGCTTAAAAACATATCCGTCTCTTCTGACTTCTATGCTTAACCATTCCGAAAGAGCATTAACGACAGAAACGCCAACACCATGAAGGCCACCGGAGACCTTGTATCCCTCGCCTCCAAATTTACCGCCAGCATGCAACTTGGTTAAAACTACCTCTACAGCAGTCATATTATATTTTTTTACTTTTTTAACAGGTATACCCCTACCATTATCTATAACTGTTACTGATTTATCCTTATTTAAAACCACTAAAATATTATCACAATAGCCAGACATTGCTTCATCAATGCTATTATCTATAACTTCATATATAAGGTGATGCAATCCCCTGGACCCAGTAGAACCTATATACATACTTGGCCTTTTTCTTACAGCAGACAGGCCTTCAAGTACTGTAATATCTTTTGCATCATAATTAGAATCTTTCAAAAACAACACCTCTTTAAAAAAATTTTTTAACACAAATAAAGGGTAACAAGTACCCATAAAAACTTATTTATAATACTTATTACCCCTTAAGGTAAACATA
>JAGYOJ010000137.1 GCA_018399435.1 Actinomycetota bacterium
TAGAGACCAGCGATGAATTCAAAAAATTATACTCGGCACAGGCTAAAAGGATATCATCAGGCGAGCTGGAATTTTTAATGGATATTTACTCAGATCTGCATAAACAAATAAAATGGAGCGAGGGCGCTAAAACCTTTTTTAAAACCACCCTTATAAAAGCATTATCTTATGGCAAAACCAGCATAAGAGAAGAAAAAGTAAAAGAAACCCCTGTTTTAGGCGATAAGAAAGATGTTTTGAAACCAAAAAAGCCAGAAGTCTTTAAAAAAATTAAAAAACCAAAAACCGGGAAACCTGTAAAAAAAGCTTCAGGCAAAGGTGATCCAATTATTTCTAACTGGGAAGGAATTTGCAGCGCTATTAAGGAAGGCAAGGTTTCAGTCCATGCAAAATTTATGGAGACTATTGGTTATAATTTAGATAAAGATAAAATAATTTTCTATCTAAATGAAAATAATAAATGGCATAAAGAGCAGCTAAACAAAGAAAGAAATAAAAGAATTATTGCAAAGGCAATAAAAAATGTAACTGGCAATGATTATTCATTAGAATTTGGGCTAAAGGAAAAAGGAATTGACGGCATTATACAATTAGAAAGAAAAGAAAGGCCAGAAACTGAAGAAGTGGCGGCAAAACCGGTTGAAGAAAAGATAAAAAAAGAGGAGAATATTGATAATTATTTTAAGGAAAAATTTGGAATAAAGGAGTAATACATTGAGTTTTAATTATGGAAACATGATGAAGCAGGCAAAAATGATGCAAAAAAAGATGCAGCAGATCCAGGAAGAGATAAAAAAAATGGAATTTGAAGCTTCATCTGGCGGCGGAGCAGTTAAAGTAAAAGTAAATGGTGAGCAGGAAGTAGTAGAAGTAAAAATAAATAGCGAAATGATAGATGCAGAAGATTTTGAAATGCTTGAAGATATGGTAATGGTTGCAGTAAATGATGCAATTAGCCAGGCTAAAGAAGAAAGCAAAAAAAAGATGTCCAGCATTACCGGTGGCATGGATATACCTGGCCTATTTTAATAAATTATAAAAAGTTATGCCGCTATATATCAAAAGTGTAGAAAATTTAATAAATGAGTTTAGGAAGCTTCCTGGCATAGGCCCAAAGTCTGCAAGAAGAATTGTCTTTTATCTTTTAAACCAACCCAAAAAAGAGATAAAGCAATTTTCCGATGCCTTAATTGAGATGAAGGGAAAGGCGCGTTTCTGTAAAATATGTTTTAATTTGTCTGAGGAAGAAGTATGCAGTATTTGTAAGGACCAGAGCAGGGAAAGAAAAAAAATTTGTGTACTGGAATCAGCTAGCGATGTAGCAGTAATAGAGGCAACTGGTGAATATAGGGGGCTATACCATATTCTGGGTGGGCTCCTTTCCCCTATTGAGGATAGGGGACCAAATGAAATAAGGATACCTGATTTGGTTAGAAGGGCAAAAGAAGGCGATATTGAAGAAGTAATTATCGCTCTAAATCCAACCGTAGAAGGTGAAAGCACTGCAACTTTTATTAAAAAAGTTCTAAAAGATACTGCAATAAGGGTAACCAGGCTAGCAAGTGGCTTGCCGGTTGGGGGAGATTTAGAATATGCAGATGAATTAACTCTGGGAAGGGCCATATCCAATAGGGGTGAATTCTAATATGCGATTATATGAAATTTGTCTGCTATTATGATATAATTTACTAATTTTTTGGCACTGTTAAAATTGTTTTTGTAAATTTAAATATATCAAGTAAGAGGTGTTATCATGGAAGACTTAATAGAGATAAGATGGCATGGCAGGGGAGGCCAGGGCGCGGTTACTGCATCCAAGCTTTTAGCTACTGCCGCTGTTGAAGAAGGTTATTATATTCAGGCTTTTCCTGAATATGGTGCAGAAAGGATGGGCGCCCCGGTTCAATCATTTAATAGGGTTAGCAAAGATAAAATTGAACTGCATTCACAAGTTAAAGAGCCAAATTATGTTTTAGTCCTTGATCCTACATTGCTTGAATCCATAGATATTACCGAAGGCATAAAGGATGGAGGGATAATAATTATAAATACCCATGAACCATTAGAAGAGATAAAAAAGAAAATTAATATTGGGGATAGGGATATAAAAATTTATACAGTAGATGCTAATAAAATATCAGTAGATGAAATAAAAAGGACAATGCCTAATACGCCAATGATAGGGGCTTTAGTTAAAGTTTCAGATTTTTTAAATATTGACTCATTGCTTAAAGCAATAAGAAAATTTTTATCAAAGAAATTCCCCGAGAAGGTTATAAAAGGTAATTTAAATGCTATAAAAAGAGCTTATGAGGAGGTTGGAAATTAATGGCTGATAAAACAAAACAAGAAAAACCTGGCTATAAAACAATTCCGATGGGCGGAATGATACCCAGGGCTGGAAGTTCTGAAGATTATAAAACGGGTGATTGGAGAGTCAAAAAGCCTGTTAGGGATGATGAGAAATGTATAGATTGTTTGTTTTGCTACATATTTTGCCCTGAAAGGGCTGTAAGCGTTACAGAAGATGGAAAAATTGGAAAAATTAACCTTGACTATTGCAAGGGTTGCGGAATTTGCGCTGAGGAATGCCCAAAAGATGCAATCAAAATGGAACTAGAATAGATTAAATTTATAAATTTCTTAAGTTTTGAAGAAAGGATTTGATAAATATGGGTAAAAAAGTTGCATTGATAGGAACAGCAGCAATGGCAACAGCAATGAGGCAGATAAATCCTGATGTTGTCTCTGCTTTCCCAATTACCCCACAAACTGCAATTGTGCAGGATTTTGCAAGTTATGTGCATAATGGCATGGTTGACACAGAATTTATTACTGTTGAGAGCGAGCATAGCGCAATGAGCGCATGCGTAGGCGCAGCTTCTGCTGGAGCCAGGGTTATGACTGCCACATCTTCGGCAGGCCTTGCGCTGATGTGGGAAATATTGTCCATTGCATCAGGATTGAGGCTACCTGTGGTTATGACAAATGTAAACAGGGCGCTTTCAGCTCCTATAAATATTCATTGCGACCATAGCGATTCAATGGGGGCAAGGGACGCTGGCTGGATACAATTTTATTCAGAGAATTCACAAGAAGGATATGATAATCTAATAAAATCTATAAGGATAGCAGAAGATGAAAATGTAAGGCTTCCAGCTATGGTAATGATTGACGGCTTTATAACTGGCCATAGCACAGAAATATTGGAGATACTAGAAGATAGCCAAGTAAAAGGCTTCTTAAAAGAAAACAAGGCCCCTTATTCAGTTCTAGATATAGAAAATCCTTCAACATTCGGGCCTTTACAGCTTACTGACTATTATTTTGAAACCAAGAAACAGGAAGCAGATGCAATGGTAGCGTCAATGGATACCATAAAAGCAGTATGTAAAGAATACCGGGAGCTATCTGGAAGAGAACAGCCCCTTGTAGATACATATATGATAGACGATGCTGAGATGGCTATAATGGTACTTTCTTCCACTGCCGGCACTACCAGGAGCGTGGTAAGGGAGTTAAGGAAAGATGGCATAAAAGCAGGACTCATAAAACCCAGGCTTTTTAGGCCATTTCCAAAAGAAGAAATAATTGAATCTACTAAAAATTTAAAAGCTTTAGCAGTTCTGGACAGGTCTGATTCATTTAGCGGCCAGGGTGGCCCATTATATTCTGAAGTAAGGTCAGCTTTATATGATTTAGATACTAAACCAGTAATAACAAATTATGTTTACGGCCTTGGTGGCCGGGATACCACTATAGACCAGATAAAGAAAGCTTTTAATGATTTAAGCAGTGTTGCAAAAACAGGAAAAGCAGAAAATTTAGTAAATTATTTAGGCGTAAGGGAGTAGTGAAAAATTATGGTTAAGATAAAAGAAATTGCAAAAACAGAACAAAGGCTAGCTTTCGGGCATAGGCTTTGTCCGGGCTGCGGAGCTGGCTTGATAGTCCATGATATCCTAGCAGCTGTAGAAGAGCCAGTTGTAGTTGCTGCTGCTACCGGATGTCTTGAAGTTTCTACTACGATATATCCTTTTAGTTCCTGGAAAGTCCCTTTTATACATAGCGCTTTTGAAAATGCAGCTGCTACTATATGTGGGGTTGAATCAGCCTATAGGGCATTTAAGAAACAGGGTAAGATAAAAGAAAAGATTCATTTTGCTGCGTTTGGCGGTGATGGGGGAACTTATGATATAGGATTGCAAGCTCTCTCTGGAGCAGTTGAGAGGGGACATGACTTTGTTTATATCTGTTATGATAATGGCGCATACATGAATACTGGCAAGCAGAGATCCGGGGCTACCCCTTATTGCGCTGCAACCACTACAAGCCCTGCTGGCGAGGTTATACCGGGAAAACCGCAGTTTAAAAAAGACTTAACTAAAATAATGGTT